>CAYOGX010000636.1:0-3898 GCA_964403235.1 uncultured Planctomycetales bacterium
ACTCGTCCGACCACGGTTCGCTGTTGGGCTCGCACGGCGTGGGCGGCAAGCGGCAGCCCTTCGAAGAATCGATCAAGGTGCCGTTTATCATTCGCTGGCCCGGGGTAGTCGCCGCCAACGCCAGGCCGAAGAATCTGTTCGGCACGATCGACGTCATGCCGTCGCTGTGCAGCCTGGCCGGCATCGACGTGCCGAAGACGTGCGTGGGGCTGGACTTCTCGCCGGTGATGCGCGGTCGGAAAGAGCCGCGGCCCGCGTCGCAGTTCATCATGCACATCGCCAAGGAAAACGCATCGGGCGGGATCAACCATCCGGCGCCGCTGTTCAGGGGCGTGCGGACTGAGCGGTATACCTATGCGGTCTACCCCGATCGGCCATGGTGTCTATTCGACAATCAGGAAGATCCCTGTCAAATGAAGAACCTGATCGACGACCCGAGCAAGGCGACGATCGTGAAAGAACATCGCGCCATGCTGGCCAAGTGGTTGACCGAGGCCAAGGACCCGTTCGAAATCCCGACGTAGCGCGGGTCAGAGCCGCGACCGTAAGGGAGCGAATTGAGAGGACCGCGACGGATCGGTCCCCATCCGGACAGCATTCGTCAGGAGCGCCGCCATGAAGACGCTATCGTTCGTCAGATTCACGTCCGTCTGGACGGCACGTCTGTTGGGCATTGTGGGCTGCTGCACGGCGTTTGGAGCCGAAGGCATGCGTTCCGAACCGACGTCGATCCCCTTTCCCGAGGCCCTGGCCGGCGCGGACATCCGCATGGCCGGGCTCAACAGGATCCTCGATGACGCGCTGCTGGTCGGCAACGGCGACATCAACGCGCTGGTCTGGTCCGAGCACAGGGGCCTGGACCTGATGATGACCAAGAACGACGTCTGGGACGCGCGGCTGATGACCGAGAACGATCCGCCGCTGCCGACGCTCGCGCGGATCGAGGAATTGGGCCGGTCCGGCGGTCCGATCAAGGACCCCATCCTCCCGGAGGGGGTGACGTGGTCGGCCACCGACAGCTACCACACGCATGCGTATCCGTGCCCGCGCGCCTGTGCGCGCTTGCGATTGGGGAGCGCGCCGGTCAAACCCGTTTGGCGACAGATCCGTTCCCAGGGCAAGCACAACGCGTGGCAGCGTCGCGGCCGTGTCACGGTGATGAGCATCGAGGGTCGCGAGGGGGCATCGAATGTATACGCGTGTGAGCCGCTGGATCTGTCGACGAACGACTACCCCAAGCTGCGCGTTCGGCTGTCCGGCAGCGAGAACGCCCGCTATTTCATCGACCTGATGGGTCCGGCCAAGGAACCGATCCTCAACAGCAAATGGATCGAATCGCCGACGCAGACGGCCGAGCGCGTGTTCGAGCTGCCCGCAGGCAAGCGGGTCCATCGATTGATCCTGTACACGTGGACCGAAGACGGCAAGATGGCCGAGAACCGGTTCGAGTCCGTCTGCTTGGAGGGACCCAAGGGCAAGTGTCCCGTTGACCTGGACGTCAGCGCGATGCCGACGCCCCCGGCGCGGCTGGACCTGCGCCGAGCCGTCGCGCGCGTCGACGGTGTGGCCGACGGCCCGGCCCGCGCGGAGATCCGGGCGCTGGCCGATCGCAACGTATTTCTGGTCCGGACACCCGACGACGCACAGCTCCTGGCGATCAAGAGCAAGGACCTGCCAGCCGCGAGCCGTGGCACGCGCGAGGGGGCGGTGTGGATAGAACAGGAGATCCCGGGCGATCCTGACTGGCCGGGGATGCGCTTCGCCGTGGCGTTGGCGATGCGGGGCGAGCTCAAGGCCGTCGCGATCGTGACGTCGCGCGAATCAAGAGACGTCATCGCCGACGCCGTGAAGCTGGCGCGCTCGACGGTGGGGACCGATCCGTCGAAGCTCATCAAACAGCACGAGGACGCATGGCGGCGGTTCTGGTCGCGGAGCGGCGTTCAGATCAACGACGAGTTGCTACAGCGGACGTGGTACCGGTCGCTGTATTTCCTGCGGTGCGTGAGCAAGCCGGGCGCGATCTGCCCGGGGCTGTTCGCCAGTCTGATCAACGACACGCCGGCCTGGCATGGCGACTACCACACGAACTACAACATCCAGCAAACGTTCTGGGCCGCCTACGCCGCCAACCACCCGGAGCTGGCCGAGCCGTACGATCGGCTGATCCGCGAGTATCTGCCCCGCGCGCAGTGGCTGGCGCGCAAGGTCTTTTCGATGCAGGGGGCGTACTATCCCCACGTGCTGTACGCCTACGAGCCGCGCGATCCCGCGGCGTGCAAGAGCGTCAACGGCCGACAGTACATCCACCACACGTGGGGGATGACCATCGGCGTCGATGGGTTCACCGTCCAGCCGTTGTGGTGGCACTACAAGTACGCGCCGGACCGCGGGTTTCTCACCGAGACGGTGTATCCGGTGCTGCGCGAGGTCGCGCGGTTCTACGCGGCGTTCATTGAGCGGTGTGAGGGCAAGGAGGTGGTCCGGCTCGGGCCGTCGGTATCGCCCGAACATTGGGGTTGGACGCGGCGTTTGGAGCGGAACTACAACTGCGCGTTTGACATCGCCATGGTGCGGTACACGCTGGAGGCCGCCATCGAAGCAGCGAGGACGTTGGGTCGGGACGGCGAGCTCGTCGCTCGATTCGCCAAGGCGCTGAAGCGCCTGCCGCCCTATCCGCTGCACGGCGCGGACGACCCAATCGTCGTCGACGTCGAGGGAGCGCCGCCGATCACCTACAACATCTCCGTACCGGCCACGCCGGTGTTCCCGTGCGATGTGGTGACGTGGCGATCACCGGGCGAGGAGAAGGCATTGTTCGTGCGTACGATCGAAGGCCTGAAGTGGAACGGCAACAACGCGACGATCATGCTGGCCGTCGCGCGGGCGCGACTGGGCATGCGTGGTACGCAGGCATGGCTGCGGGACGAGGTCCGGGCACGCACCCGCCCGAACGGGACGATGACGTTGAACCGGCTCAAGCCGCACCACAACTTCAACGACTTCGGCCACTACACCGAGCAGTTCGGCACGGGGATGGGCGTGTCCGAGCTGCTGATTCAGAGTGTTGGGGACGTGGTTCGACTGTTCCCGGCCGTCGCGCCGGAGGCTGAAGCGTCGTTCGCGAATCTGCGGACCCAAGGCGGTTTCTTGGTATCAGCCAATGTGAAGAGCGGATCGGTCGGGTCGCTGACGATCGTCAGCACGGTCGGCGGGCCGTTGCGGCTGGTCAGTCCCTGGCCTGCGGTTGAGGTCAGGCGGAATGGCCGAGGCCAGTATGACCCGATCGCACCGGACAAGGAGCAGATCGTCCACCTGGAGACCAAGTCCGGTGAGACGCTGGAGTTCCGGAGATCGCAAAGGAGCAAACGATGAACAGGGTGTGGGCGGGCCTGCTGACGTGCATCCTCGGCAGCCAGGCCGTTGCGGCTGAGACGTTGACGTACGTGGACCTGATCAAGCGCCTGACCGACCTGGAACGGCTGGCGACGCTGCCCGCGCCCGGCGAGTGGTGCGCGCAGTGGTCGAGCTACCACCGCGACAGCAGGTACGACGCGTCGACGGGCAAGTACGTCAAGTGGGACCAGAACGGAGACGGCAACGGCTTCATCCGCAAGGAGGGCGACCGGTTCGTGTTGGCCGAGATGAAGGGCCCGGGCTGCATCTGGCGGATCTGGTCGGCCAAGGCGGACGAGGGACACGTCCGCATCTACCTCGACGGCGCGAGCGAACCCGCGGTCGATCTGCCCTTCATCGGTTACTTCGATCGAAGGAATGCCCCGTTCACGTATCCGTCGCTGGTGCACACGACCGCGCGCGGGTTGAACTGTTACGTGCCGATCCCCTACCAGACATCGTGCAAGATCGTGGCCGACAAGGACTGGGGGCGGTACTACCATTT
>CAYOGX010000637.1:0-3892 GCA_964403235.1 uncultured Planctomycetales bacterium
CGGCCGACTTGAACGTCGACGGCGCGCCCTCCAGGTACTTCGGATCATACACCTTCAGCCGAATCGACGCATGCGGACACACCAGGCTGCACTTGCCGCACTGGATGCACGTGTCCGGATCCCACACGGGGACCTCGATGGCGACGTTGCGTTTCTCGTACTTGGTGGTGGCGGTAGGAAACGTGCCGTCGATGGGCATGGCCGATACCGGCAGCTCGTCGCCCCGGCCCGCCATCACCGCGGCTGTGAACGTCTTGACGAACTCGGGCGCGTCGTCCGGCATCGGCACGCCGATCCCGACCTTGCTCGTCACCATCTCCGGCACGTCCACCTCGTGGAGGCTGGCCAGCGTCTGGTCTACCGCGTTGTAGTTCTTCTGCACGACCGCGTCGCCCTTGCGGCTGAACGTCTTCTTGATCGCGTCCTTGATTCGCTGGATCGCCTCGTCCTTGGGCAGCACGCCGCTGATGGCGAAGAAGCACGTCTGCATGATCACGTTGATGTGGGCGCCCATCTCGGTGGCCCTGGCGACCTGATACGCGTCCACGACCCAGAACCTCAGCTTCTTGTCCAGGATCGTCTGCTGGACCTTCTCCGGCAGCTTCTCCCAGACCACGTCGGGCCCGTACGGGCTGTTCAGCAGGAACACCGCGCCCGGTCGGGCCTGCCGGAGCATGTCGTACTTCTCGAGCAGGAAGAACTGGTGGCAGGCGATGACGTCGGCCTGGTCGATCAGGTAGCTCGCGCGGATCTGGTCCTGGCCGAACCGCAGGTGCGAGACCGTCATCTGACCGGCCTTCCTCGAGTCATACACGAAGTAACCCTGGGCGTAGTTGTCCGTGCCCTCGCCGATGATCTTGACCGAGTTCTTGGTCGCGCTGACCGTGCCGTCCGAGCCGAGACCGAAGAACAGGCACCGGCTGGTGCCTTCGGTCTCGATCTGGAACGACGTGTCGTACGCGATCGTCCGGCCGGTGACGTCGTCGTTGATACCGACGACGAAGTGGTTCATCGGGTCGTCCTTGCCAAGCTCGTCGAAGACGCCCTTGACCATCGCCGGCGTGAACTCCTTCGAGCCCAGGCCGTATCTCCCGCCGACGATTTTGGGATAGCGCTCGAACGGCGCGATGCCGAGCTGCATGCCCTCGCCGACGGCGGTCCGCACGTCGGTGTACATCGGCTCGCCGACCGCACCGGGCTCCTTGGTCCGATCGAGCACGGCCAATGCCCGCATCGTCTTGGGCAACACGCTGAGGAACGACCTGATGTCGAACGGCCGGAACAGCCGAACCTTGATCAGACCGACCTTCTCGCCCTGGCCGGTGAGGTAGTCGATCGTGGCGTGCGCGACGTCGGCCCCGCTGCCCATCAGCATGATCACGCGTTCGGCCTCGGGATCACCGTAGTAGTCGAACAGGTGATAGTGCCGTCCCGTCAACTCGCCGAAGCGGTCCATGACGCTTTGAACCACCGCGGCCGAGGCGTCATAGTAGGTGTTGGACGCCTCGCAGCCCTGGAAATAGACGTCGGGGTTCTGGGCCGTGCCCCGGATCACCGGATGATCGGGCGACAGCGCCCTCGCACGGTGCTGCCGAACCAGATCGTCGTCGATCATCGCCCGCATGTCGTCCAGCGTCAGCTCTTCGACCTTGGCGACCTCGTGGCTGATGCGGAACCCCTCGAAGAAGTGAAGGAACGGCACGTGGGATTCCAGAGTGGCGGCCTGGGCGATCAGGGCGTTGTCCATGACCTCCTGCACGCTGCCCGAGCAGAGCAGCGCAAACCCCGTCGCCCGAGCAGCCATCACGTCGGTGTGATCGCCGAAGATCGACAGGGCATGACCCGCAATGGCCCGAGCGGACACGTGAATGACCAACGGCGTCAGTTCACCGGCGATCTTGAACATGTCCGGGATCATCAACAACAAGCCTTGGCTGGCGGTGAACGTCGTGCACAAGGCCCCGGTTTGCAGCGCGCCATGCAGCGCACCGGCCGCACCCGCCTCCGACTGCATCTCCGTGACCGAAGGGATCGTGCCCCAGATATTCGTCTGGCCCGCCGCTGACTTGGCATCGGCCATCTCCCCCATCCCCGACGAGGGCGTGATTGGATAGATCGCAATCACTTCATTGGTGGCATGAGCAACGTGGGCAACGGCCGTGTTGCCGTCAATCGTAACCATCCTTCTCGACATCTATCAGACTCCTCGGTTGATTCTGCCCCGGCCGGCGCCGTCACCGGGACGGGTTGTGAAAACGGAATGTCACACGGAACCCTTGATTATATCGGACCGTGGGCCTCCCGACAAGCGTATCTCGCCGGCCCGCGAGCCGCGATCGCCTGCGCATACCCCCCTCGCGGTCCCGCGCACCACCAGCCGCCAGCGGGTGAGAAAACAGATGTGATCGGAACCTATCCGGACACTAGCCGCGTCGTCGCCTGCGCCAGGAGGCGTAGCCACAAAGTACGGCCCCAGCCATCAGCAGCGGCAGCGCGTTCTCGATCCCCCCGCCGCCGCACTTGAAGAAGGCCTTCACCTTCCGGTCCGCGCTCATCACGATCGCAATCGGGTTGTTCGTGTCGAGCACGAAGACGTTCGGGTCATTGGCATCCCAGACCTTCCACTTGGTGAACTTCTTGCCCTCGTTCGGCTCGGCCGTCAACGTCAATTCGGTCCCTTCGGGATACGTAAAGGGCGGCCAGTTCGGGTCGTTCGGGTCGATGTCGATGGTGCCGTACGTGGGGTTCTTGATCGTTAGCCACAGCGTGTGGTAGGTGGGCAGCGCGGGAAACGCGTAGCTCTGCTCCGCGGCCCAGCCCGAGCCGGCCAAGGCGCTGTCGACGGCCTGGACGCTCCAGTAGTACGTCGCACCCGGGGTGTCCAGGCCCTTCAGCGCCCAGGAAAGTCGCTTCTGGGCGTTGCCGGTCGCCGGGACGCGGCGCCATCCCGTCCCCAGATCGGCCATCCCGGCAAAGACATCGTCGGTGCCGGAACTCGTGCCGATACGGAGGTTGTAGGACAGCCCCGCGGCGGGCGTCTGGCTGTCGGTCGTGGCGCTCCAACTGAACGTCAGCCCGTCCCCCGTCGGAACCGCCCCCAAGCCCCCGGGAGCCGAAGGGGGTGTGTTGAACACGTCGCCGTTGTTGCGGTAAACCTTGCACGCACCATGAAATGACCCGTCGTACCACTGTCCTGCGATGACCAGGTCCAGGTCGTCATCGTTGTCATAGTCGCCCCATGAGAGCGAGCACTTCCACACGCCCGTGAGGTCCGCATCGATGTCGGTGAACACACCGTTCGCGTCGTTCCGGTAGATCTTGGTCACGTAGTTTGGAGAACCGATGGATCCTGCCATCGCCAGGTCCAGGTCGCCGTCGTTGTCGTAGTCGCCCCACGAGAGGCTACATTCGTTCAGTGCCGTCAGGCCGGCCCCGATGTCCGTGAACACATCGTTCGCGTCGTTCCGGTAGATCTTCGTCAGTGTATAAGGTGGGGATGGGGGATTGTCGTGCCCCGCCATCGCCAAGTCCAGGTCGCCGTCGTTGTCGTAGTCGCCCCAGGAGAGCGAGCAGTCAAACACGCCAGGGAGCCCGGCAGCGATGTCCGTGAACACATCGTTCCCGTCGTTCCGGTAGATCTTACTCACGCCCGTGTTGACCTCGATCCACCCCGCGATGGCCAGGTCCAGGTCGCCGTCGTTGTCATAGTCGCCCCAAGACAGCGAACAGTTCGTGACACCCGTCAGGCCAGCCCCGATGTCGGTGAACACATCATTGCTATCGTTCCGGTAGATCTTGCTGTGAAGGGTGAGCGGGTCGGTAGTCTCGAGGCCGGCGAGGGCCAGGTCCAGGTCACCGTCGTTGTCGTAGTCGCCCCACGAAAGGGAACTGA
>CAYOGX010000638.1:0-3890 GCA_964403235.1 uncultured Planctomycetales bacterium
ACAATCCAAAGACTACCGAAGCCGGGGTTGGCTTACTTCATAGTTTCTCTGATTGGGATATGTTGCTCAATTCTTCCTGAACGCAAACGCGAAAAGTTCCGCGCTCTTCATCTCGAACTTGAGGACGACGGGCTTGCCGGCGAGCGACGTTACGGCGTTCTTGCCGTTCCAGGTGACGACGTGGCGTAGGCTGTCGCCGGTGATGGCGACCGATTGCTCATAACCCGGGATCGGCTTGCCGGCCGCGTCGAGCAGACGCACGAAGATCGAGCCGCCCGGCTTGGTACGGGCGTTGACCTCGAGCCGATCGCCGGTGAACACGACGGGGACCGTGGTCAACGATCCACCTTCGGCCGGCGCGTCGACCGAGACGAACCGATCGAGCTGCCAGATCGCCAGGCCGATCGAGCCGGTGTACTTGGTCAGTCGCCCGGTGCCCTCCGCGCGATAGAGGCAGGGCGTGCCGTGCGTGTAATTTGACCCGACGTAGTACAACCAGACCTCGTCGCCGACGCGAAGCGCGCGGGACTGCGTACAGAAGAACCCGCAGTCCCACTCGTCGAGTTTGCCCCGCGGGACGCACGGGACGCGGAACGGCCGCTCCCAGTGCTCCAGGTCGCGCGACACGGCCAATTGCAGCTCGCCCGGCCCCTCCTGGTTGCCATAGCGAGCGTTGTTGTTGATCGTGAACACCCACACGAACGCCAGCGTGCAGGACTCGGCCGGGTACGCGCCGATACCGTAGAACTCCGTCCGCATGAGTTTCGGGTCGTCGGGTCGGTCGAGGATCGGGCGGACCTCCTCGATCCGCGCCAGCGACGACGCGTCGTCGCGGAGGTCCGGCGTGAACACGAGCTTCGGCTTGGTCCACGTCTCGAAGTCCTTGCTGGTGATCAGCCAGAAGACGCGGCGGTTGTGGCCGCGCACATGATGGCCGATCTTGGGGAACGCGACGTACAGCTTGCGGACCTCGTCGTAGTAACCCGTGATCACGTCGCCGCTAGGACAGAGGGGCTTTGGGCTCAGCCGTTTCCAATTCAGGCCGTCCGGCGAGACCATCGTGTGATAGCCGTGGGTCTTCTGTAGCCAGCAGATCATCTTGTATCGGCGCGACGGGTCGGGGTCGGCCTTGTCCTTGATGACGCTGGGCAGGATGACCTGGTCGGCCACGACGTTGTGCCTGTCCAGGCCCTCGACCTTAACCGTGCCGACGAGGGGCTTGTCCCACTTCACGCCGTCCTTGCTGACCGCGTAGTAGGCGGCGTAGTGGGGAAAGTGCTTGGGGTCCTCGCCCAGGTACCACATCTTGAAGCGCTTCTCGTCGTCGTCGTAGATAACATTGCCGTAGATCTCGAGCCGCCAGCCTTCCCAGGGCCTATCGGCTTTGACGATCGGGTTGGCCGGGTGCTTCCTGGCCGGGTGAAGTGTGAAGCCCACGTTGTCGGTCCGGCGGACCAACACGCGGTCGACGAAGAGCTGAGACCTGTCTGCGACGTCGAACGGCGACATCGGCGCGGCTCCTTGGCTTGTTGAATTGAGACAGGCGGTGAACACCGCCGCGATCGGTAGGAGGCGTTGATGCATGGTGGACACTCCCTTCTGGGTTGCGCGTGCGAGGCACAGCGCTTTGTCAACCGCTTCCTTACGATCGCGGCTCAGATTCGCATACGTTACCTGGATTCTGATCGTCCGCAAGCGTCGTTCCTTAGAAGGATCTGGCGGGTTGGCGCATCAAAACAATGGTCGATAATGCGCTCAGTCGATACGCCTGGAGGACCGAACCATGGCAAACATCGCTGGGGACATCACCCAGCTGGTTGGCAAGACGCCCCTGGTCAGGCTCAACAAGATCGGCGCGGGGCTGCCGGGTGAGGTGCTGGTCAAACTCGAGTCGTTCAACCCGTGTTCGAGTGTCAAGGACCGGATCGGCCTGAGCATGATCGAAGCCGCTGAGCAGGCCGGGCGGATCAACCAGGACACCATCCTCCTCGAGCCGACCAGCGGGAACACCGGGATCGCGCTGGCGTTCGTGTGCGCGGTCCGAGGGTACTCACTGGTCCTGACCATGCCCGAGACGATGAGCATCGAGCGGCGGAAGCTGCTGGCGGCGCTCGGCGCCAAGCTCATCCTAACGCCCGGCAAGGAGGGCATGCCGGGCGCGATCCACAAGGCGCAGGAGCTGGCCGAGTTGGACCCGCGGTATCTGGTCCTCCGGCAGTTCGACAACCCCGCGAACCCCGATGCCCATCGCAAGACGACGGCTGAGGAGATCTGGGCCGACACCGACGGCGCGATCGACGCCTTCGTCGCAGGCGTGGGAACAGGCGGCACGCTCACCGGCGTGGCCGAGGCCCTCAAGAAACGCAAGCCGCCGCTACGGGCCATGGCTGTCGAACCGACCGGCTCGCCGGTGCTCTCCGGCGGCAGCCCGGGTCCGCACAAGATCCAGGGCATCGGCGCCGGGTTCGTCCCCAACGTACTGAACACCGGCCTGGTGGACGAGATCATCCAGGTCACCCACGAGGACGCGGGACGCATGGCGCGCCGGTTGGCTCGTGAAGAGGGGATCCTGGGGGGGATCTCGGCCGGGGCAAACGTTTGGGCGGCCATCGAGGTCGCGCGACGATCGGAAAACGAAGGCAAGATGATCGTCACCGTGATCTGCGACACGGGCGAGCGGTACCTGAGCACCTGGCTCTTTGACGACCAAGAGGAAGCATAGCATGGCGGGTGATAACCCTCCTTCCGATATCGATTTGCGGGTGAACGACACCCGGGAGATGACGTTGGCGCCGGTGGTCGAGTCGCTGTGCGAAGTGACCGAGGGCCTGGCCCATGCGAAGCAGCGCGGCCAATGTCGCCGGGCCTTGCCCGAACGGACCGCGCTGATCGAGATGATCGAATCGCTGCGGGCCGTGCTCTTTCCGGGCTACTTCGGCGTCTCCGACCTGAGCCAGGAGAGCATGCGCTTCTACGTCGGGTCCGCCCTGGACCGGGTCTTCGGTATCTTGCAGGAGCACGTGAAGCGCGGGTTGTGTTTCGTCTGCGGCGACGACCCGCATCGCTGTCCTGAGGTGGAACGACAGGCCTTGTCGATCACCAAGGATTTCGTCGCCCGCCTGCCTGCGGTGCGGCACGTCCTGGCGACGGACGTCCAGGCCGCCTACGAGGGCGACCCGGCCGCCACCAGCCCCGACGAGGCCATCTTCTGCTACCCGGGCGTCATGGCGATCACCAACTACCGACTGGCCCACGAACTCTACCAGCTCAAGGTCCCGCTGATCCCGAGGATCATCACGGAACACGCGCACGGCACCACCGGCATCGACATCCATCCCGGCGCCACCATCGGCGACCACTTCTTCATCGACCACGGGACGGGCATCGTCATCGGCGAGACGTGCCTCATCGGCAACCGCGTGCGGATCTATCAGGGCGTGACGCTGGGGGCCAAGAGCTTCCCGCTCGACGAGGACGGCCACCCGATCAAGGGCATCCCGCGGCATCCGATCGTCGAGGACGACGTGATCATCTACTCGGGTGCGACGATCCTCGGACGCGTGACCATTGGGCGTGGATCGACGATCGGCGGCAACGTCTGGCTGACGCACAGCGTCCCGCCGAGGAGCCGGGTCACGCAGGCCCAGGCACGAGAAAGTGGGTTCGAGGCCGGCGCGGGCATCTGAACCGCCCTTGCATTCCCGGGCGCCAATCCAGGACGCGACGTTGGTCGGTGGCGTGCCCGACGCCTTGCACCGGTAGTGTCGAAGCAGGGATACTAACGCGTTTGCGTGACCGCGGGCGTCATGCCTGGAGGCCGTACGGTGCCCATCCAACATCCAGTCGATACCGAAGGCGTCCAGCATGGGCAGGAAGACGGGGCCCAGGAT
>CAYOGX010000639.1:0-3879 GCA_964403235.1 uncultured Planctomycetales bacterium
GCCGATCGCGCCCATGGGCGTGACAAATCCCGCAGCGGGCGTGATGGCCACCAGGCCGGCCACCGCCCCGGTGATCATCCCCAAGGCCGTCGGACGACCGTACTTGATCCAGTCCAATAGCGACCAGGTCAGTCCCGCGGTAGCGGTCGAGGTGTGTGTGGTCACGAAGGCGGCCGCCGCCAAGCCATTAGCCCCCAACGCACTGCCAGCGTTGAACCCGAACCATCCGAACCACAGCAGCCCTGCGCCCAGGACGGCGAAGGGCAGGTTGTGCGGCGGCGAGATCCCATCCGGGTATCCCTTCCGCCTACCAAGGAACAGAGCGGCCGCAAGGGCCGCCACACCCGCGTTGATGTGCACCACCGTCCCGCCGGCGAAATCCAACGCCCCCATCTCACCCAGGAATCCGCCCGTCCCCCACACCCAATGGCAGATCGGGTCGTAAACGAACGTGGCCCAGAGCACGGCGAAGAGGCAAAACGGACCGAACCGCATCCGTTCGGCGAAGGCACCGATGATCAAGGCCGGCGTGATGACGGCAAACATCGCTTGGAAGATCATGAACGCCTGGTGCGGAACCGTGTCCCCATAGTCCGAAGACGGCGTCAGGCCAACGGTATTCAGCCCCGCCCAGTCCAGGCTGCCCAGGATCCCGGCGCCGCCCATGTCCGGTGCGAAGGCCAGGCTGTAGCCGAACAAGACCCACTGCAAGGTGATCAGGCAGATGATGATCATGCACTGCATCAGGATGGATAGGACGTTCTTCCTGCGGACCAGCCCGCCGTAGAAGAACGCCAGCCCGGGCGTCATCAGCAAGACCAACGCCGCGCTCGCCAACACCCAGGCCGTGTCGCCTGTGTCGATTCGCGAGGGTGACGAGGACGCCTCGCCAGCCGTGTCAGCCGCAATGACCTGGCTGGCGTAGACGGAGACCACCAGTACCATGAGCACGATGATCGAAACGCGATGCATGTGTCGTGTCCTTCCTCAAGGGCCTCGGGGCGCCACCGTGCGATCCGCCGCCGTCAGCGGGGCCGTGATCCACGCGCAAGGTTCGGCTGAGACGCGTGCAGGCCATTGACGTGCCAAAGCGCCGGGGGGCGGCACGAATTGGTGCAAGGTGATGATACAGGGATAGTTGCGCGCATCCACGACGGACGGGCGCGTCGTGGGCCGGGACAGGAAATCCTACGTAGATGTGGGGATCGAGATTTCGCCCTACCTGCGCGTACGGAATTTCCTGGGGTCGATGCCATGCTTGGTGACCCGCAGGCCCATGACCCGCTCGGTGATGCCCAGGGACCGGGCGGCCTTGGCCATGTTGCCCCGCGTCGACTTCAGCGCGTCGAGCAACAGCTCCTGCTCGACGTTGTCCAGCGTGGCCTCGAGCGTGCCCGAGTGGACGGTGCCGCTGGCCTCGGCCGTCTGAAGCGTCGGCGGCAGGTGGTGCCCGTGGATCACGTCGTCGGTGCTCATCAGGACCGCGCGCTCGATGCAGTTCTCCAGCTCGCGGACGTTGCCGGGCCAGTGGTAGCTCATCAGCATGTCGATCGCCGGCGTGGAGATCCGGCGGATGGACTTGTGGTTGGCCTGGCTGTATCGCTCGACGAAGAAATCGGCCAACAGCACGATGTCGGTCTTCCGCTCGCGGAGCGGTGGGACGAAGATCGGGAACACGTTGAGCCGGTAGTAGAGGTCCTGCCGGAAGCGCTCCGACTCGGTCAGCTCTTCGAGATCGCGATTGGTGGCGGCAATGATCCGCACGTCGGTCTTGATCGTCTCGGCTCCCCCGACGCGTTCGAACTCCCGTTCCTGCAGCACTCGGAGCAGCTTGATCTGCGTCGCGTGCGACAAGTCGCCGACCTCGTCGAGGAAGATCGCGCCCCCGTGGGCCAGCTCGAACCGACCCTTGCGCTGCGCGATCGCGCCGGTAAAGGCCCCCTTCTCGTGGCCGAACAGCTCGCTCTCGATCACCGTCTCCGGCAAGGCTGCACAACTGACCTTGATGAACGGCTTGTTCGACCGCGGGCTGTTGTAGTGGATGGCGTGCGCGACCAGCTCCTTGCCCACACCGCTCTCACCGCAAATCAAGACCGTCGCGTCGGAGGCCGAGACCTTGGCGATCAGGTCGTAGACGGTCTGCATCGCGTTGGAGTTGCCGATGATGTTGGCCGGTCGGAACCGGTCCTTCAGCTCCTCCTGCAAGCGGACGTTCTCGGCCAGCAGTCGCTCCCGATCTTCCTGGGCCGACTGCCGCAGACGAACCGCCTGCGAGATCATCGAGGCGATGATCGACAACAACCGAACGTCTTCCTCAAAAGAGACGTCGTCGGTGAACAAACAATCGGCGCTCAGCGCGCCGATCACCTCGGTACCCAGCTTGATGGGCACGCAGATGAACGAGATGTCGCTCTTGCGCAAGCGCCGCCGCGCGCCGGTGCGATTCAGGAACAGGGGTTCCTCGGAGATCCGCGGGACGACGGCCGGCTCGCCCGTCTGGACCACCTTGCCCGTGACCCCCTCCCCGGGCCGATACCGGCCACGTTCCTGCTGGCTGGCTGACAGGCCGTAGGCGGCCTCGATGCTGATCTCGCCGGTCTTGCGGTTCAGCAGCGTCAGCGTGCCGTTCATCATCCCCATGCGGTTGGCCATGGCCTTGAGCACCGGACCCACCACGTCCCGCAGGTCCAGACTGTTGTCGAGCAGCCGGCTGATCTCGTACAGCAGCGAGAGCTCCTCGACCTCGCGCCGCACCTCGGGTTGTTTTGCGCGTCTTGCCATGGTTCGGTCAGGATATGCAGATCCTACCAAAACATCCGGCCTTCGGTGAAATCCTACGGAATCGTAAGGTAATCTCGCCGCCAAGTCAAAGCGCCCGTCAAGGGACGTTCGGCTCTATCATATTGTCGCCATGAGGGTTATGTTCAGGATCGGCGCGGATGCCGTTTTGGGTCGTGTCCCGCCTCGCCCGAGGCGTTGACGTCGAGCCGTCGGCGACGGGCGATGGGATCGCGCAGGCCCGGGCGTGGGCGGTTCAGATCTGTGCGCGTTTCTGGTATGACCTTGGCAGTCCTGACCGGCAGGTGGGTTCAGGGTCTGGTCGGCGGGGTCCATGTGTCCTGCGGGCGACGATCCGCGACAGCGGGAGGACGTGGCATGATCGTTGAGCGACTCGTATTCGGTCTCGTGCCTTTGGCGTTGGCGGGGGCCGGTCACGCCTCGTCGACGACGATCACACTGCAGCGCGATTTGGACGGCTACGAGGGGGTCGAGGATACGATGCTGTACGCGCCGTCGTCTGTGGCCAACATCAACTACGGGAAGTCTCGCGGGTTGAACGCGGGCATCAACCGCTGGTCCGAGCACTACGTCACGCTGATCCGGTTTGATCTGGGCCGGATCCCCAGGGCCGCCACGGTCACCCAGGCAGTCCTGCGGTTGTACGACAGCTCGAAGACCTATCCCGCGCGGGATCTGAAGGTCGACATCCAGGCGATCACACCGGCCAACGCCGACTGGGCGGAGGGGCCGGGCGAGGGCACGCGGGTCCCGGTCACGAATACGACGTGCTGGAACTATCGACGATACAACACGGCCAAGTGGGCGGGCGAGCCGGGCCTTCGCAAGGCCGGCACCGACTACGTCATGCCCCCGATTGCATCGGTCCTCGTCAAGAAGGGACACGCGGGTTGGGTCGAGTTTCCGCTCGATCCGGCCGCCGTGCAGGGCTGGGTGCGTGATCCCAAGACCAACGCGGGGATGCGCGTGTTTCCGCTGGCCGCCAAGCAGAAGGGCGACGTCGTCGGTGTTGACAGTTCCGAAGCCCTCGACGCGTCACACCGGCCGATGCTCGTGCTCCAGATCGAAATGGACGACGCC
>CAYOGX010000640.1:0-3878 GCA_964403235.1 uncultured Planctomycetales bacterium
AAGGGCAAGGACTATGTCTGCCTCGATGTCAGTGCCCGCGGGTATGAAACGCGGCCCAGGTACCTCCGACCCCGGCTCTCGCCCGAAAAGACGAGTTACCCGAACACGGACTTCAAGCTGGCTCAGGGCAGACAGGTCACAGGGAGAATCGTAGACGACAAGGGCAAGTCGGTCGAAGGGGCCTTGGTCAAGGTCGGAGGCAGTGGCAACGGCAACTGGGAGCATTATGGATCGTTGGGTAAGACCCATACGAACAAGAACGGTGAGTTCGAGATCTGGTGCAGTAAGGACACCAAGGGCGTCATGCCTCGCGATCCGTACATCCGCATCTCCAAGCGAGGCCATGGCGCCGCCATCTACTACGACCTCTTCAAGAAGGAGGGCACGGGCGATCTGCTGCTACCTGCAGGAGGTACGATCGCCGGCAGAGTTGTCGATACGAGCGGAAAGGGCGTGGCGGGTTGCGAGGTCTGCGTTGCGTACAAGTATCGTTATGCGGTCTTTGACCGGACGAAAACCGATGCACAGGGCAAGTACACGTTCTCAGGCCTACCCGGCGCGAACCTCTATGAGCCCGTCCTCAAGAGACGGAAGGCGAAGCGCAACCCAGACGCATTCAAGGCTGTGGTCTACGCGCGGCACGTTCCTCAGATGAGTCTGCGGGACGTGCCGCAATACGAGATCCTTGTCAAGGAAGGCAAGACGGTCGAGGCCGCTGGTCTGGTCATCGGGGCGCCGGCGAGCGTCTCAGGGAAGCTGATTCCTTCGACGTCGACCTACGGCACGGAGGGTCTCATGGTCCGCCTGGATCACGGCTGGGATCAGATGGTCGAGGCCGACGCGGGAGGCCGCTTCCATTTCCCCTACGTGCGATCCGGCAAACACAAGCTGACGGCCTACTTGCCCAACAACCTGCGCGGCGACCGGGGCATCGGGCACACCGAGATCGACGTCAAGCCGGGCGAGTCGCTCACAGACGTTCGAATTCAACTGGAGACGCTGGCGGAAGTGCGGGCCCAATTCGTCGACGCCGACGGCAATCCGCTGAAGGGCATCACGGCCGGTGCGACATGGACCAGGACCGGCCACGGCTTCTGGACCGAGGGTACAGTCTCAGAGGCGGACGGACGCGCGGTTCTCTGGCTCTACCCGGGGCAGGTCCAATACGTGCGGGGGTTTGATCACTCGCAGCGGTCGCTGGTCGCCGAGAACGTCGAGCCCGTCAAGCCCAAGGCCGGCCAGGTCGTCAACAGCATCCGGATCGTCATGCTGCCGACGGCGTCCCTCCGCGGCCGATTGCTCACAGACGCCAAGACGCCGCTTGCCGAGAAACGGGCCATCTGCAAGCTGAAGTTCTCCGGCAAGAACGAGGACCAGAAGTACCTCATGACCGACGCGGCCGGACGCTTTGAGTTCAAGAGGCTGGTGCCCGGCGTCATCCGACTCGAGATCGAGACCAGCCCGCTGGAATACCAGGCCCGGACCACCGAGCCCATCGAGGTCAAGCCGGGCGAGCATAAGGACATCGGTGACATCGTTCTCGAGCCGGTCAGGTTCTACAAGATTTCCGGAAAGCTGGTGGCCTCGCCCACGTTCGACGACCTGGCGGGATTCAAGATCAGGGCGGGGCTGCAAAGCTGGAAACCGCTGGTCACCACCGACGCCGAGGGGCGGTTCGTCGTGACCAAGGCCCGCGCGGGTAGGAACCGGTTGACGGCCTACCTGCCGTTCAATCTCAGGACGGATCGAGGGGTCGGGCACACCTACGTCACAGTCAAGGACCGCGACGTGGCGGGTGTCGAACTCAAGCTCGAAACGCTCACCCGAATCCCCGTTCGAATCACCGACGAGTCGGGCAAGCCGCTCGAAGGGATCTCCGCGGCTGCGTGGTGGACGGAGAACCATTCGGGCGTCTTCACGGAAGGGACGAAATCGGACAAGCAGGGCCGGGCCACGTTGTATCTATACCCCGCTTCGCGTCAGTATCTCGGTGCCCACGATTGGAGCGGCAGATATACACTCAAGGCTCACAAGGAGATCACGCCCGTGCCGGGAAACATCGAGAAGGAACACCACGTGGTCATGACGACTTCGAAGTCTGCCAAGCGGTAGGGATTCAGCGAGTTACGTGTGCGGCACCACCTGCTCCCATCGGCAGCTCAGTAGCAAAGCCCGCGCGACCCATGGTAGTCCTTCGGGGCGAGCGTAGGGATCGCCGACTTTATGAAAGGGCCCGCCCCAAGAGGCGGGCCCTTTCGCTTTTCGGAGTGGGGTCGTTTGACGCCACCCCCCTTGCCGGCGCGCAAGTGTCCGGGGGGTCCGGGCGAGACCGGCCGGCCGGTCATTTCCAGAAGCTATCCCAGTCGAACTTGATCTGATCCGGCGTGAGGCCCCGCTGGGCGGCGAGGTGCTTGCAGAGCCAGTCGGTCAGGGCCTTGACGGCGTCGGGTCTGCTGAGCTTGACGGTGCGTCCGGGGAGGGGGTCCGCTTCGAGCTGAGTGTGCCCGTCGTAGAAGGCGACGCCGCCGCGCCTGACCGCGGGGACCTGATCCTGCGCCACTGCCGGGACCGCTCGCGAAGGGACCTTCGAGCCGTGGTACCGGCCGATCTCATTGCCCCACGGCCCGAAGATGGGGTCGGCCGCGAGCCATTGCTCCTTGATCTTGCCTGCCAGGATGCCGCCACCGGCCTTCTGGAACCCCTCGGCCGAGGCGGCGCAGTGCCGATCCCACTGTTCGTCCAACAGCATCTGGAGCTGGCTGGGGGCATGGATCTGGGAGGTCTTCATGATGGGGCCGGCCTGGCCGCACCAGTTGTCCGACGCCGCCGACGTTACCCAACGCGAGCCGGGCTTGGCCTCCGAGTCGCCCTTGTGGAACCACTTGCGCCCGAGGACCGACCGGGTGTAGTTGAAAACGTTCTGCGACCGGGTCCCGCGGGCAAGTCGCTCGAACTCGGGACAGCGGTAGAGGTTCTCGAATCGCGTGTAGGGGAACAGGGTGCCCCCGCGGATAGTGGCGTGCTTGGGCCAGTCGGCCTGGGGCTTGAGCCAGTAGTCCGGCATCTTCGGCATGAGCCAGGTTTCGCCCCGGGCCCAATCGCCGAGGGTGTTTCCCGAGCCCTTCGGCCAGACCTCCTTGGCCAGGCGAGCCACGTCGTCACAATCCTCCCAGCCCCGCCCGATGAACGGCGGCGTGCCTTGGTAGTCCTCGGCGTACATGAGCATGGCCCTGCACGCCTGTCCAATCCGAGATTGGCACAACGTCGCTCGCGCCTGTCTCCGGGCCCTGGCGAGCGATGGGATGAGGATCGCGATCAGCAGGGCAACGATCACCATCAAGAACAGCAGCAGATCGAACACCGTGAACCCCGCCCTCGACCGCCGTGTGAAAACGGCTCCTCGTTTGTTGTGGCTTGCAGCGACAAGGGTACGCATGGCTTTGGACCTCCGACTGGACGGTTGCGCCCAGCATTCAGTAGGCCTTGACCAGGACGCAGCCCGGGTAGTAGTGCTGAAGGATCTGGCCGGCCTTGGCCCCGCGGCGGGCCATCCCGTTCGCACCGTGTTGGCACAGCCCGATGCCGTGCCCGTAACCCCGTCCCTTGACGAAACGGACGCACTTCGATTCGGTCACGACGTCGAAGTGGGTGCTCTTGATCATTCGGCCATTGTCGATGAGCAGGCGGAAGTCCTCGGCCCGGATGTCGACGACCAGGCCGTTCGTGTCGATCAAGCGGAGTCGTTTGACATGCCCGCTGGGTGCCTTGCTGAGGATCTTGACGCTCTCGATACGGCTCAGCTTCTCGGCGTGGGTGTAGCCGCCATTGACCAGGAAGGGCTTGACCTCCTCGGCTGTCAGGCCAATCTTGCGCAGCCT
>CAYOGX010000641.1:0-574 GCA_964403235.1 uncultured Planctomycetales bacterium
ACAGCTCAGTGGGGATGCCCATCAGCCGGTAGCACATGCCGGAGTAGAAATCCACGTTGGGAAAGACCTTGCTGTTGGCGAGCATGGTTTGGCGGACGACCTCGGCGATCTCGGGGTGGTGGTGATCGTCGAGGGCATCGCCAAGCCGGCTGACCCACTCTCTCAAGATGGGTGCGCGGGGGTCTTCGGTCTTGTAGACGCGATGTCCGAAACCGGGGACCTTGACCTTCCGCGCCAAGGCATCCTTGACCCAGGCCTCGGCGCGCTCGGGCCGCCCGATCTCGTCGAGCATGGTCATGACCTGTTCGGTGGCCCCGCCGTGGAGCGGGCCTTTCAGCGTACCGATCGCACTGACCACCGAACTGTAGATATCGCTCATGGTCGCGGCCGTCACGCGCGCGCTGAAGGTCGATGCGTTCATCCCGTGATCGGCGTGCAGGATGAGGGCGACGTCGAGGGCGTGTACGGCGAGTGGGTCTGGCTCGCCGTCGTGGAGCGTATGGAGGATGTTATAGGCGATGGTTTGGCCCCGGATCGGGCGGACTGGTTCCAGCCCGTTGCGGAGCCTCTGGTG
>CAYOGX010000641.1:584-3875 GCA_964403235.1 uncultured Planctomycetales bacterium
GTGGGCGGTCACCAGCAACGGAAGCCGCGTGGTCAGCCGGATCGCCTTGCGGAGGCACGCATCGAGATTCGTGTTCCCGCTGTCGGGGTCCCAGTGGCCCAGGGACGAGACGGCCGTGCGGAGCATCTCCATCGGCGTGGCGTGCCGCGGGAACATCCGCAGGATCATGGTCGTCTCGCTGGGCAGCTGGATCGCGCCGGTGAAGGTGTCGAGAAACGCCCGCAGCTCGGTCCTGCCGGGCAACCTTCCGTACCACAACAGGTAAGCCACCTCGGCGAAGCGGGCGTGCTCGGCCAGGTCCACGATGTCATAGCCGTGGTAGAACAGGCGTCCTTCCTCGCCTTGGACCTTGGAGATGGCCGACGTACACGCGATCACCCCTTCCAGGCCGGCCCCGGTCGGCTTGGCCTTGTCGGTCGCCGTCGATGTGACTGCCTCGGCGGATGATGCCATCATAGGACCTCCACGGGCTGCGGATCGCCTCGCCTCGCCCGCGACCCTTTTCCGATCGTCGGGCGACTATCCTATCGTATTACGCCGCGCCGCAAGGCAAGAAACGCCGACGCCCGACACGACGGGTCGGATCATTCCACCGTCACCGCGTTGATGACGATCGCCTCAACTGGCACGTCCTCGAACGGCTGATCGGGACTCCCGTCCGGCGGCACGACCGAATGTGTCCTGACCTTCGCCATCTGATCGATCACGTCCATCCCTTCGACGACCACGCCGAACACGGCGTATCCGTCGAAGGTGGGTGAGTGATCCAGACTCGGGTTATCGACCAGGTTGACGTAGAACTCCGAGGCGGCGGAGTTGGGGTCGGAGGTCCGCGCGTACGCCACCGAACCGCGAATGTTTGTCAGTCCGTTGTCAGACTCGAGCTCGATTCCGGGGAAGAGCGCTTCCTTACTGCGCAGATCGGGATAGTAGCCGCCGCCCTGCACGATGAAGTCGGGCACGATGCGGTGCATCGTCAACTGCTTGTAGAAGTCCCTGTCGATGTACTTCATGAAGTTTTCCACGCTCTTGGGGGCCTTGTCCGACCGAAGGATGATGACGAAATCGCCCAGGGTCGTGCTAAACCGGACGGGCCGCGTATTCACCACCACCACGTCCACCGTGTCCACATCGGTCTCGGGGGTCTCATCCGTCGCCGTCAGCTTGAACGTGAGCGTGACCGGGTCGGTCACGTCCGGGGCCGTGAAGGTCGTGGTGGCTGCGTTGGCGTCGCTCAGCGTGACATTCGGGTCCTCGTTCGGGTCCAGTTGGGTCCATTGATACGTCGTGTTGCCCGTCGCCCCGAAGACCCAGCCGGCCAGGGTCACCGTGCGCCCCGATGCGGTGGCCTGATCGTCGCCCGCCACGGCGGTAAAGCCGGGGAAAGCGCTGACCGCTACCCGATCGAACGCAGACTGGCCCGTTTCGTCGGTCACGGTCAATCTGAATTCCAGCTCCACCCTATCGTACACGACCGGCGTGGTGAAGGTCGCGGTGGCCGAGTTGGCGTCGACCAACGTCACTTCACGCTCGTCGTCCGTCTGCGTCCACTGATAGGTCCGCTCGCCGATCCCACCGAACGCCGATCCATTCAGCGTGACCACCGTATTCCCGTCTCCCAGGACGTTTTGATCGTCGCCAGCCAAGGCGTCCAAGGACGGGTAAACGGTGACGCCCACCGTATCGGCATCACTCGCGCCGGCCTGGTCGGTCACGCTCAGCTCGAACGTCAGCGTCACGACGTCGTTCGCGTCAGGCGCGGTGAAGGTCGCGGTAAGCAAGTCGGCGTCGCTCAGCGTGACGTTGGGACCTCCGGTCGGCCCGGTCTGACGCCAGAGGTACGTCGGGGTTCCGGTTGCACCAACGACCAAACCCTGCAATGTGACGCTGGCTCCCGCGGAGACGGTCTGATCGTCGCCGGCCAAGGCGGTCAACCTCGCGTAGACGGTGACGTTGACCGTATCGACGGCAGACTGCCCCTCCCCGTCGGTCGCCGCCAGTTCGAACGTGAGCGTGGTGGTGTCGTCCACGTTCGGCGCGGTGAAGGTCACCGAGGCCGAGCCCGCCTCGCTCAGAGCGACCTCAGGACCGACCGTCTGACGCCAACGAAAGGTTAGCTCGCCGACGCCGCCGAACCCTTTTCCGTTCAGCGTGACGGCATCGCCTCTGGCGACGGCCTGATCCTCCCCCGCCACGACATGAAGAGCGGACCGCGCCGTCACCGTCACGGTGGCCAGCGCCGCACCCGTCAAGCCAGACGGGTCCGCCACCACGAGCTGGAACGTGAGCGCGGTTTCGGTCTGAACCGACGGGGCCCGGAAGCCCAGCTCGGCCGTGTTCGCATTGACGAGCACCACCGCAGGACCCGCCACCTGACGCCACGCATGGGTGAGGACATCGCCGTCCGGGTCCCAGCTCGACGACCCGTCGAGCTCGACGGTCTGTTCCTCGACGACGATCCGGTCGCCCCCCGCGTCGGCGACGGGCAGGCGGTTGGTCGTGAGGACCAGGCCGCCCAACCCCGGGATCCGAACACACGCGATGCCGAACCCCAAGCACGTGACACAGCCTATCAATACCCCGGCACGAAGTCGCATCTTCGCCACCTTCTGTTGAGTACGCGTCGGGCCGAGACGATCCGTCGACGCGCGGCCTCGCAGCAACCCTTTATTTTACCTACTGACGCCTCAGGCTCCAATGCCACAGCGCCGGTTTTGGCCGGTGTGCGGCTCCCTGTCGCTGGGCAAGCAGCAAAAGACAGGCGAGCAGGCCTGATCCTAAACGGGTCCGTCACCCGCCACTCAGACCCCTGCGGATCACCCGCACCGTTTTGTGCGGGGTGGTCTAACACGTGGCGGACAGCCGGGTGGCGAGCGGACCTCGACGCAGAGAACCCGGGCTGGATCGCGTGAGCGCCCCGCCGACCTGCCTCGTGCGTTCGTGCCCGCGGCAAGTCCGTCGATACATGTCCGCATAGCGGACCAGGGCGCGATCCAGCGAAAAATCACGGACCACTCGCAGCCGCGCACGGGCCCCCATCTGTCGACGTAGCGACGGGCGGCGAGCCAGATCCGCCAGCGCCCCGACCAATCCGATCAGGTCGCCCCACCGGACCAAGCGTCCGTTCACCCCGTCGTCGACCATCTCGGGCGTGCCGCCCACCGACGTCGCCACCACCGGCAACCCAGAGGCCATCGCCTCGAGGACCGCGTTGTTCATCCCCTCGCGCCGGCTGGTCATGGCCAGGACGTCCATTGCACCCAGCAGTCGGGCGACATCGTCCCGCCAGCC
>CAYOGX010000642.1:0-3869 GCA_964403235.1 uncultured Planctomycetales bacterium
GCACGAACATTCCGAACCCAAGGTCCATCCATGCCTGCTGCGCCGGCGTGGGGATGGGCGTGCCGGGCTTGGCCGATCGTCAGCTCAAGCTCGACGGTCGTATGGAGGACTTGATCGACCGCCTACCCGACTGGGCCGAGATCAAGGCGATGGCCAAGACGTTCGACGCCGTGATGGCCCGGATGATGGACGCCGCCGACCTGCTGGAGGCCCGTGATAAGAAGGTCTGCCAGGTCATCAACGGCATCCTGACGCAGCTCGAGGGGCCCATCGAGACGCTGGGGAGGATTCACACGCGCCCAGGGCACACGGGCAGTTTGCTGGAGGGGGTGATCCTGGGCCGGGATCTCGTGGCCCGTCGTCAGGTCAGCGGGCGATACGAGCGCTACTATGCCCGCGGCGCGATCATGACGGTGGCCGTCCTGCCCTTGACCCCGGGTGGGACCTTCAGACGGCAAGAGCCGAGCAGCCTGGCACTGCGTTACGTGGACGATTCGCGGACCGGCGTGTACGACATCGACTCGGTCTGCGTCTACATCGACTTCGACTTTCTGCAGCGGACCATGGAGATGAGCCCACAGAGGCTCACCGACGGCAGCGGGTACACCAGCCCGCAGGCGTCGCAGGTCCTGATCAAACTGACCGAGGGCCAGGACATCCTGGCCCGCCGCGCCCAATTGATGGCGGAATGGGAGCAGTTCTGCCTGACCTGGCCCCACGATCGCGATTGGTTGCCGATGCGTCGGGTGGAGATCCACACGTGGGAGGAGCAGCAGGCGCAGTTCATCGCGGCGGTGCAGAAGGAAAAGATCATGGTCGTGACGTTGTTCGCGGTGGTCTCGGCCGTGGCCATCTTCCTGGTACTGTGCATCTTCTACATGATCGTCACGGAGAAGACGCGGGACATTGGTATCCTCAAGAGCGTGGGCGCGTCGGCCGGCGGGGTGGCGGGGGTGTTTCTGGCGTACGGAGCGGCCATCGGTGTGGTGGGCGCGAGCCTGGGCCTGTGGATCGGCACCGTGTTCGTGCACAACATCAACTCGGTCCAGAACTGGATCGCCCGGATCCATCCGGGCCTGCGGATCTGGAGTCCGGAGGTCTACACGTTCGACATCATCCCCGACACGGTGAAGTTCGAGGACGCGGCCGTCATCTTCGTGGTGGCCATTGTCTCGTCGGTGCTGGGCGCGACGATACCGGCCCTGCGTGCGGGCCGGATCTGGCCGGTGGAGGCCCTCCGCTATGAGTAGCGAGCCGGTCCTGGTGGCCAGGAACATCCATAAGACTTACCCCCTCGGCCGGACCGAGCTGAAGGTGCTCCGCGGTGCCTCCCTGTCGGTCCGGCAGGGCGAGTTCGTCGCCATCATGGGGAGCAGCGGCAGCGGCAAGAGCACGCTGATGCACATCCTGGGCGCGCTGGACGTCCCGCAGCGCGGGCAAGTGACGTTCGACGGGCGGGACCTGTTCGAGCCCGAGGAGTCGCGCCCGATTCCCGTGCTCGAGCGCGAACGGGCCAACGGCGGCATCCCGGCGGCCAGGTTGCGCGGCGGGGCGTTCGAGCCGTTCCGCAACGAACTCCGCAACCGCGCGTTCGGGTTCGTGTTCCAGTTCTATCACTTGCTGGGCGAGCTCGACGTGGTCGAGAACATCCTGCTGCCCTGCATGGTGGGCGAATCGGTGGGAGGGTGGTTCGGCAGGCGTCTGGCGCTCACCGAGCGGGCCAGGGAAGTGGCCGAGCAGCTCGGGCTGGGCGACCGCGCTCGGCACAAGCCCAACGAGCTGTCGGGCGGCGAACGACAGCGCGTCGCCATCGCCCGCGCCCTGATCAACCGCCCCCGGGTCTTGCTCGCTGACGAGCCGACCGGTAACCTGGATGCCAAGACCGGGCGCGAGATCCTAGGCCTGCTGCGGGACCTCAACGGTCAGGGCCAGACGATCGTCATGGTTACGCACGACGCGTGGGTGGCCGGACAGGCCGATCGAACGGTCCAGATTGTCGACGGGCGGATCAAGCAGGCCGCGCCCGAGTAGCCCGGGAGGGGGACGGACACAACGACCGGATACGCGGGGACGTGCAAACGCGACGGGACGAGACATGAACCGAACCGAAAACCCATTCGCGCCTCGACCTGACCTGCGGGTTTGGCTGGACGGCGAGCTGTTACCGCTGTCCGAGGCGAAGATCAGCGTCTTCGACCACGGCCTGCTCTACGGCGACGGCGTGTTCGAGGGCATCCGCAGCTACAACGGCAAGATCTTCCGCTGCCAGAAGCACGTGCAGCGGCTGTACGATTCGGCCAGGGCGATCCGGTTGACGATCCCCATGACGCCCGACGAGGTGACGCAGGCGATGTACGACACGCTGGCCGCCAACGGCCTGGCCGACGGCGATGGGTACATCCGTCTGGTCGTCACGCGCGGCGTGGGCACGCTGGGGTTGAGCATCCTCAAGACGGCCTGCCCGTCGGTGTTCATCATCGCCGACCAGATCGAGCTGTACCCGCCCGAACTGTACGAAAAGGGGATGTCCGTCATCACGGTCAGCACGATCCGCAACCACCCGAACGCGCTGAGCCCGCGGATCAAGTCGCTGAACTACCTGAACAACATCCTGGCCAAGATCGAGGGCCAGGACGCCGACGCGCCCGAGGCCATCATGCTCAACCATGAAGGCTTGGTGGCTGAGTGCACCGGCGACAACCTCTTCATCGCCCGAGACGGCAGGCTCCAGACGCCGCCGACCAGCGCGGGCATTCTCGAGGGCGTGACCCGCGAGGCCGTCATCGAGCTCGCACAGAAGCGCGGCATTGCGCTGGAAGAGAAGAACCTGGTCCGGCAAGACGTCTACATCGCCTCGGAGTGCTTCCTGACGGGCACGGCCGCCGAGGTCATCGCCGTGACCCAGGTTGACGGCAGGCCCATCGGCGACGGCAAGCCTGGACCGATCACCAAACAACTGATGGCCGATTTCCACGCATTGACCAAAGGACAGTAGCGCGCGGGTTCCGGGGGTCCGGGCCGCGACCCTCGGGGGGCGGATGCGCGCTGACCGTTCCCTGACGGTCGCGGCTTGGATGGGTCGTTGGGTGCCGCTCCGGCGGATCAGTCTTCTTCGAGGTAGGCGCTGGCGGGTTCGGGCTCGGGCTCGTCGGTCCAGCCTCGCGCGGCGGCGCCCAGGGCAAGCTGTGCGTTCAGCAGACCGCGGTCCTGCCGCCACCAGTGCTGGAGGATCTCGTCGATGTCGCCGGTCGGCGTGCCGAGCGACCAGTGCTTGAAGAAATCGACGTCGGCGCTGCGGGGGGAGCGGGTGGGCAGATCGATGAGTGTTCGCATAGGCATCAGCACGGCGTCGCCGATGACGAACCCCTCGCCCGGGCGGAGCACCGGCAGCATCCGCATTTGGCTGCCAAACTGATCGCTCACCACCTTGGCGACGTAGTCCTGGTCCTCGGGATTGTTCAGGCGCATGACGACCATGCT
Organism: uncultured Planctomycetales bacterium; assembly: GCA_964403235.1. Lineage (GTDB taxonomy): Bacteria > Planctomycetota > Phycisphaerae > UBA1845 > JAFGLZ01 > JAFGLZ01. The sequence continues at coordinate 3,481 of CAYOGX010000642.1, forward strand.
GTTGCACTGGGAGACGACGGTGTCGCTCAGCTCACTGGGCCGCTGGCTGACCACCATGGCGGACACGCCGTACTTGCGGCCCTCCTTGGCCACGCGCTCGACGATGTACCGCGCGAAGCTCCGACGGTCGCCCAAGCGGCTTTCACGGATGTGGCGGGAGATGTAGTTGTGGGCCTCTTCGTAGACCAGCAGCATCGGATGCCGCTGTTCCCGCGGGCACCAGAAGTTGTACTCGAACAGGGTCCGTGTCAGCACGGCCACCACCGTGTCGACGATCTCGTAGGGGATGCCCGACATGTCGACGATCGTCAGGTTGCTCCGCATGTCCCATCGGCCCGTCAGCAGCCGGATCAGGTGGGACATGGCCTGCGACAGCTCCTTGGGCGTGG
>CAYOGX010000643.1:0-3857 GCA_964403235.1 uncultured Planctomycetales bacterium
CAGGGATATTCCTTGCGATCGTCGTAAAGGATTCTCATCGCGTCCCCACCGCCTTTCCACGCCGCGTCGCCCCGCCCACGCCTGCCGCACTGACTGAGGCGGCCAGGTGCGGATGGACGATGCCGTTGCGATCGCCTTCATGGTGTAGCGGCTCGCCTGCCTCGTATCGGGCCGCCATTGCGGCGAGCTTTTCCGGCGTGCCGGGTCGGCAGTCGACCGGGCGGCCAGGGTTGGGGGGTTGGTAGTCTTCGTTGTAGGTCGCTTCGATGATATGCTCGCTCATCGCGTTTCCTCGTGGGGTTGCTCGGTCAGGGTTCTCACGCGGACGATCGTATGCGGCGTCTCGTCGCCGCTCGCCTCGCGCTTGCGTATCCAGGCGTCGGTGATTTGCGCGTCGTCGCGCCAGACAACGCCGGTCAGCGCGTCGCAGACGGCCTTGGCGACGTTGTCGAAGTCGGGTTTGCCGATCTTTCGCGTCCGCGGCATGGGCTTGCGTTTCCAGACGCGGCACTGCGGCCGTCCGAAGACGGCAAGGATCTCGACCTCCACTGGTCCGGTCAACGGCTCGACGCCCCAGTAGGCGTTGTTCGCCGCACTCGCGACACGCGTCTTGTAGTCGTGGACCGGATCGGACGCGGGCAGGTAGTTCGAGGCGAACGGTTTTCCGTGCCGCGGCGTGACGATCCGCACCCGTTGCCGCGGCTGGGCGACCGGCGGCCCGTCGACGCGGAACTCGATCCAGTCGGCCTCCTCCTCGTGCAGTCGCAGGGCTTCGCCCTGTCCGTCGCTCATGGGAATCCTTTCACGCGAAGTCGGCGAACTCGCCGTGATAGTTCGGGTGGTTCTCGATCGCCAACTTCTCTTGCACGAAGGCGATCACCTTCGCCTGTTCGTCCGGCAGTTCCATCTGGCATGGGATCGGCGCGACGAGGTGCCGGCCCGCGTCGAACCGGATCGCGCCCTTCGGCGCCATCATGTCGCCCAGCTTGCAGGTGCAATAGACGGTCTCGCTGTGGACGGTGTTCGGCTCGCCAAGTTTGGGATGCGGCTGTGCGCCGTCGGGGACCGGCGTCGGTCGCACGCTCTCCACGGCCGCTGCCACGCTGACGTGGTGCCAGATCGACACACGCCCGTCGTCGCGGCATTGCGGGCAGTCGAACGTCTCTTTGCCGTCGATACGCTTCGGACGCGACACGGGCGACGGCAGGGCCGCCTGGAGCCGCATCGCAATCATCCGAATCGCGGCCGGGTGACGATCGAAGCCCCGCGGCTCGGCCTCTTTGCCCGAGTGCATCAGGTCGGTCGCCCGCCGGGCGTCGTCCAGCTCGGTGCGGCTCAGTGCGTCCCGCCACGCGCCCAGCACGTCCGATTGCGTCGGCTGCTCGCCGGTCGTCGTCTTCGGAAACGCGCCGAGCCATTTCGCGACGCCCGTAAAACGCGACGCATGGTAGCGGAACCAGGTCTTGAATTCGCCGGGGGTCATAGGTCAGTCCTTGTCGGGAAGAATGGCGTCGAGGTCCAGTGCGGGCGCCGCGGGCATGGGAGAGCCGCGCACCGTGGCGCCGTGCCCGTTGTCCTGCACCTTCGCCAGCCAACGGTTGAGATAAGCCCCCATGCCGCGGTAGGTCTTCCGTCGCGTCGGGTTGTCGCGAACCCACTGCAGCGCCTTGCGGCACTCGGCCAGCACGTCGACGGCCGGGTAGCTTTCGGCGTACTCGTCCAACTTGGCTTGCGTCAGCGTCCAGTCCCTGGCGTTCTTCCCCGAAGTCGGGAACACCAGAACCGGCGGCTCGTCGTCGCTGAACAGCGGCGTCGGGCAAGAAGAACCGTTAGGTTCTTCCTTACTCTCTTCTCTACTCTTCTCTTCTCTACTCTGGTCACAGTTTTTTGTGACGGGCGTCACAGATTCTTGTGACGCTGCTTTTCGTTGCTCGCGACTCTCCCGTTGACGCTCGGCGGCCTCGGCCCGCTTCTTCGCGTTTTTGCTCAAGTGCCTGTCGTGCTTAGGGATAACGAGCGCGTCGTCCTCGATGATGATCCACGGCGTCGCGGCGGACGCGGCCAATTCCGTGAAGCCGGGCAGCCCGATTTTTCGGTCGAGCACCTCGGGCGTGTAGGCGACCAGCCGCCCGTCTCGCGTCTGCGCGTCGGCGATCGACCAGAGTTTGTGCAGGCATCCGACGACCATCCGTGACAGCAGCGTCGGGTCCGTTGTGACACCTGTCACAGAAATCTGTGACACGATATAAAGGACCGTCGGGTCGTCCTCTAGCGTCGTTCGCATTTTGATCCAGTCGCCTGCCATGTTTTCATCGTCTCCGCGGCATCGCTGAATGTGTTCCAGCCCATTCCGCCCACTTGCGGATGCGTTCCTGCAATTCCGCCAACGTGTGCGGCTTCGCCTCATGGAGGCAACCGTGCTCCACGGCCGCCACGCTTTTAACGCTCATGTCCTTTGCGTCGCCCTCGACGACGAACGCCGTCGCAGGACAGAAATGCGTCAGTCGCTGCAACAGCAGTCGTTGGCCGGTCGCCAACTCCCGATCCAGCAGCAAGAAGTTGCCGTCCACCTCGACTAGCGGTTCGCGGCAGCCGTCCCGCAGAATGTTCACCTGCAACTGCGTGTACTCGTCCTGCGTCAACGGCGGAATCAACGCCTGGAACTTCTTGTCCACCTTGATCTTCTTCACGGTCTTCGTCCTCGCAAAAACACAGCGGCGGGCCTCGGGTCACTCGCCCGGCGGCGATCGCATTTCCGCACGAAACAGGTTGCGCCGCGCGGCCCGCCGCTGTTCGTGTCCTACTGTGCTGCGGTCAGGTCGGCCAGTTTGGTCGCGACGGCCCGGTTGATCGCGCCGCGGGTCGTTTCGTTGATCCGCCCGTCCGCCATCGCGCCGGACAATACGGCGGTCGCCTCGGACATGCTCGTCACCGCCTCCAGCGTCCGCAGGTAACGCACCAGGGCGTCGGCCTGTCCAGCCGCGTCGTCGGGCGGCGTCTGGGCGTCCTGCGGCTCGGCGGCCGTCTGCGGCGACGTGGGGGCGTCCTCGGGCGGCAGTTCCTTCTTGACCCGGATGCAGGGCACGTCTTTGCCCTGAAATTCCGTTTCCGTCGGAAAGACCATCACCCGTTTGCCGATCCATTTGGTCGTGTCCGGCCCGTACAGGTCCGCAATGCGGTTGCCGTTGGTGACGTTGCATGCCAGCGACTTGTCGAACTCGCGAAACGTGACGATCGCCTTCTTCGTCTTGTCCTTGCCCTGCCCGACGGCGCCTTGCTCGACGCCGACGATCGTGACGATATGGACCGCGCCGCCGAGGTCCGAAGCCCGCAGATGCTTGCCCTCGAAATACTCGCCGATCAGCATGGTTTTTTCTCCTTGGGTTACTGGCCGCCGAACGTCAGTTCCGTCCGCGGCATTTTCGATTCCGGCAGGTTCCACTCGCCTTCCGACGGCGCGGGATAGCCTGGCCAGTCGTCCGACGCACGGCATTCGGCGATCCGTCCCAACAGTCGCCGATACTCGACCCGCCCGGCGTCGACCGTTTCGTCGCCCACCGGCGCGGCACGCACGGCGAACGGCGGTTCGGTTTCCATCGCAACCAGGCAGAACGCCCGTCGCTCGCCGGTCAGCGCGTGCCAGCCGTCGCCGTAGAACGCGGCCTGGCGGTGATAGTGAAACTTGTAGATCGACCACGCAAAGTCCTGCCCGTCGCGGGTCGTCTTCAGGTCGATCAGTCGGTCGGTCTTCGGCAGGGCGTCGACGCGGGCCTTGCAGAGCAGCCCGGTCGGCTCGTCGCGCCAGCAGAGCGACACCTCCGTCTCGACGCCGCCGGCGAACCATTCGCGAACCGCGT
>CAYOGX010000644.1:0-3851 GCA_964403235.1 uncultured Planctomycetales bacterium
CGCAGCGCCGGCTCGATGAGCTGGGCATGTCCCAGGACATGCTCGCCGCGTTCGACGCGACCATCCGCGGGCCCCACGGCATGATCTTGGTCACCGGCCCGACCGGCAGCGGCAAGACCACGACGCTCTACGCCGCGCTCAGCCGCATCTACACGCCGGGCAAGAAGATGATCACGATCGAGGACCCCGTCGAGTTCCACCTGGAAGGCATCAACCAGATGCAGGTGAACCCCAAGCGCGGGCTGGCGTTCGCCAACGGGCTGCGGTCGATCCTGCGGCAGGACCCGGACATCATCATGGTCGGCGAGATCCGCGACAACGAGACGGCCGACATCGCGATCCGCAGCGCGTTGACGGGGCACCTGGTCTTCTCGACGCTGCACACGAACGACGCGGCCGGTGCGGTCACGCGGCTGGTGGACATGGAGGTCGAGCCGTTCCTGCTGGCCACCACCGTTGAGGCGCTGATCGCCCAACGGCTGCTGCGTCTGGTCTGCGACCGGTGCGCCGAGACGTACGAGCCGTCGCGGCAGGTGCTCGACCAGCTCGGGTCGGATGCGGCCGCGTTTGAGGGCGCGACGTTGCGCCGCGGGCGCGGCTGCCAGGACTGCCACCACACCGGCTATCGCGGGCGGATCGGCATCTTCGAGATGATCCGCGTGACCGATCCGATCCGCGAGGTGGTCTTGGAGCGGCCGTCGGGCAGCCAGGTGCGGCAGGCCGCCGACGGCAACTTTGTCAGCATGAGACGCGACGGCTACCGCAAGGCCCTGGCCGGCGTGACCACGCTCGAAGAGGTGTGGCGCGTCACCCAGGACGCGCCGGAGAACGGCACATCCGTCGAGTTGGACGCGTAGCGCGTGCTTCTGCAGAGCGCGCACGAACAAGGGGAATCGCTGGTGCTGCTCAGACGATGGCGCGTCACGATGGTCGTCCTTGTCTGTTCGGCGTTCATCGCCGGTGCGAGCGGTCCTTCATGCGATCTACCGAAAGACCGCACAAGCGTCCTGGATTCCAACGACCGTGATAGGGACGACGACCTGGAGCGCTGGAGGCGGCGTCAGGCTGTGGCGGACGTCTTCAAGAAGTCAATGTCGCAGCCAAAGTCACCGGTGCCGATCGTCTATGACGATCGGCTGGGCCCTTGGCCGCTTGTGCAGTCTCAAGTCAACAGGATCCTACGCAGGGGCGCCGCTGTGTGCCCAGAGGGACGGGACATATGGTTCATCCTCGTTAGGAACAACTACGTCTGTCCCGTGTGCCATTGGCGGCTCTGCTGCTACGTGACCATCTACTTCACGCCCGACGTGTCCGAGCCCCGGATTCGAAAGGGCAGGTGCACCTGGTACTCTGATTCGGATCCCCACCCGAAGCGCAGCTTGGACTGGCTCCTGACCACCCTCGATGGGGACCAAAGACGCGATCTGGAACCCCTGCTACGGAAGACCTCAGAACGGCCAAAGCGTCCAGCAGTTCCACCAGAATCCATAAGAGTGTGTGGCTGGTACCGGCAGGTTTCGTTTCGCAACAAGCCGTTCACAGAGCAGTTGCACGCCCCGGTCAAGACGCTGTGGCCGTTCTGGCCGCCCATAGGCTTCACAGATGAGGAGGTGATCGAAATCATCGATTTCCTCCGGACGAGTCCCAAGGTCGCGCACCCTCCCAATGTAATTCGATCGCCTGACCGGTTTGATGGAAGCGCACCCATTCTCTCGATCAAACGAGCAGGCGAGGGAATCGTCGTAAGGTCAGGGACCCAGCAAGGTTTCCTGGCCGGTTCAGGCGAGGAGATCTTGCTGAAGAGGAAAGGCAGCTCTTTCGTAGTGGTAAGCATTGGCATGTGGGTTTCCTAATCTGCCATGGCGACGTTTGCTTACAAAGCGCTGACCGTAGACGGCCGGGACATTGCCGGTGAGGTGGAGGCGGCGGACCGGTCGGCGGCGGTGCGCGAGCTGGCGTCGAGCGGGGTGTCGGTGACCGAGATCCGGGAAGGAGGCCGTCGGATCCTGCCGCTGTTGGGGCGGGCCGAGGGGGCCAAGCGACTCCGCGTGCGGCCCAAGCAGGTGGCGATCCTGACGCGACAGTTGGCCATCGCGCTGGAGGCCGGGCTGCCGCTGATGGATGCGTTGAACGTAATGGGCCAGGAGCTGGACCACGCGCCGTCGCGGGAGCTGCTCAGGCGGCTCGGCCAGCGCGTGCAACAGGGCGCGAGCCTGTCCGACGCGCTGGCGGAGCATCCGGACGTCTTCAAGCCGATGTACGTCCGGCTGGTCAAGGTCGGCGAGACGGGCGGCGTGCTCGAGACGATGCTGGCCCAGCTCGCCGACATGCTGGAGCGACAGGTGGCGCTCCGCGAGCGGGTCAGGAGCGCGTCGATCTACCCGGGGATCCTGCTGCTGGTCGGGATCGCGTCGGTGATCATCATCGTGACGGTCATCGTGCCTCGGATCGTCGAGTCGGTGGCGGCCGAGACGTTCATGCTGCCCTGGCCGACGCGAGTGCTGATGGGCATCAGCGATTTCGTCGGCGTCTACTGGTGGTTGCTGGCGGTGGTCACCATCGGCGCGGTGCTGGGTTGGCGGCACTTGGTGCTCCGCGGACCGGGCCGGGGTTGGTGGGACGCGACGAAGCTGCGGGTCCCCATTCTCGGTCGACTGATCCGGCAGGTCGAGGCCGCGCGGTTCTCCCGGAGCCTGGGCATCCTGGCGAGCGGCGGCGTGTCGATCACCGAGGCGCTGGCGGTCGTCCAGGACACGGTCCAGAACATCCCCATGCGTGACGCAGTGCATAGGCTGGCCGAATCGATCAAGGCCGGCGAGTCGATCGCCCGGCCGCTGCAACGCAGCGGGCTGTTCCCGCCGCTGCTGGTGCAGATGGTACGGGTCGGTGAGAACACGGGCCGGCTGGACGAGATGCTGCTGCGGTCGGCCAACATCCACGAATCGGAGGCCTCCGTCACGCTGGACCGGCTGGTCAGCGTGCTGCCGGTGCTGATGATCCTGGTGCTGGCGTGCATCATCGGGTTCATCGTGGCGGGGCTGGTGTTGGCGATCGTGGAGTTCCAGACGACGGGCTTCGGCGCGCTGGGCGGGTGACTTTCCTGGTGCGAGAATCCTTTCTCGCACCCGCCCTTGCGGGAATCCCTTCCCGCAGCACTCGAAACCCAGCGAGCGGTCGCGCTCGGGCGGCGCATCAACGTGGGCGCTTCGCTGGTTTGGCCCGCAAGAGAGGATTCCTGCTGGAAGTGGGTGCGAGATAGGAATCTCGCACCAGTTGACTGGCGACGCTAAGAGGCGCCGGAGAACAGGGACCCCGCCACGGTCACAACGTGAAGGAGACTCCCATGCGAACACGTCGACACAAGCGCTCAAGTAGGCGGCGCAGGGCGTTCACGCTGATCGAATTCATCGTGGTGATCACGATCATTGGGATTCTGGCGGCGTTGATCGTGCCGCGGTTCATGGGACGGATCGGCGGGGCCAAGCGGGCGGTGGCCCAACAGGCCATCGCCGTGCTGGAGGCGAAGGTGCTGGAGTTTCAGGCGGACTGCGGACGGTTTCCGACGGCCCAGGAGGGGCTGCGGGCCCTGATCCGTCCGCCCGGCGACGTCGCCGACCGGTGGAAGGGACCTTACGTCAAGGAGAAGGACATCATCGACCCGTGGGACGTGGAGCTGATCTATCAGTATCCGGGCCGGTATAACGCCGACTTCGACATCTTCACGTACGGCGCCGACGGCCAGGAGGGCGGCGAGGACGAGAACGAGGACATCGGCAACTGGTAGGGCCTTGTGTTTCGTATCACGTGATTTGAAGAACTTGCTCGGAGTGGGTGGCCCACCTCTTCAGAGG
>CAYOGX010000645.1:0-3851 GCA_964403235.1 uncultured Planctomycetales bacterium
GGGCCCCCAGGCGATGCAGACGGCCTTCGTCTATCTCATGACGGGCGACAAGGCGTACCTCGAGAAGACCAAGAAGATGCTCGCCGTAAGCGTCGACGTCTACCACAAGTGCTATCAGCAGCGCCGGGCCGTGCACTGGTATTCCGAAAGCCGCATCAGCGCGTTGGCGGCCTATGACTGGATCTACAACGATCTGACGGGCGATGAGCGACGGGCCATCCTTGGCCCGCTCTTGAAGCACATCGACGACGTGCAGCCCGGCCGGGGCAAGCCGGCGATCTACCGGATCAATTCCAGCGATCACACGACCGGCTTCTATGGGGTCAAGAACCTCGTCTGGTTCGCCGGGTTGGCTGCACATGGCGACGGCATCGACGACGAGCGGGCGCTTAAGTTCCTCAAGCTGGGCTACCGGTACAACCAGGACCTTTTTGCCTACCGCAAGAGGTGCGCGGGCGACGACGGCGGGTTGGCGTCGGCCACACCGGCCTACGCGATGTGTTGGTATCCGTACGCGCAGTTCAACTTCCTGCACACCTGGCGGTCGGCGCTCGGCGAGGACGTCGCGCCAAACTGGCCGCACCTGGCGTATTTCCCCGCGTGGGTCATGTGGAACTGGATACCCGCCGCGGACGGGCCCAAGGCCTTCGGGACGGGCGATTCGTACCACTACACCAACAACCTGCCCACGCACGCGACCTGGGGCCACATGACGCAGATCATGCACTTTTTCGGCCGGTCGCACCCCGACTGCGCCGCGCTGGCCGCCTACGTCCGCACGCGCTGCGCCCGCAAGACCTTCCCCGGCACGTTCTCCATCTGTCCGTTCCTGATGACCGAGGTGGATCAGGCCCCTGCACCGAAGGACCCGAGCAGGTTCAAGCTCGTGGCGAGGCACTTCGAGTCGCTCGGGCAGGTGATCATGCGCTCCGGCTGGGGCCCGGACGATACGTACTGCCTGTTCACCATCGGCTCGCGGGTGCCCAGCCACAAGCAGTACGACGAGAACCACTTCGTGATCTACAAGAAGGGGTTTCTCGCGCTCGACTCGGGCACGCGGGGGACCAGCAAGGACTTCCATCTTCGCCATTACTACACCCAGACCGTCGCCCACAACTGCGTCCTGATCCACATGCCCGACGAGCCGTTCGCCCCGTATTGGGGCCCCGCCTACAGCGGGCCCGAGGGCAAGACCAGCTACGGCGGCATGAACAAGCGCACTGGCGGCAAGGTGGCGGCGTTCGAGACCAATGACCACTACGCCTACGTCGCCGGCGACGCGACGGGGTGCTACAGCGACGCCAAGTGCAGACTCGCGCTGCGTCAGTTCGTCTTCGTCCCGCCCGACTACTTTGTCATCTGCGACCGCGTTACGTCGAGCAAGCCCGAATACGCCAAGGCCTGGCTTCTGCACACGCAGAACAAACCAAAGGTCGACGGCATGCGGTTCGGTGCCGAGGAAGGCGACGGGCGGCTGTTCTGCCGGACGCTGTTTCCCAGGCAGGCCAAGCTCACCAGGATCGGCGGGCCGGGCAAGGAGTTCTGGGCCAACGGCATCAACTGGGAACTGAACGACGTGGTGAAGAAGCGAAACGAGAAGCAGAAGAAGGAAACGGGGAGGCCCATGCTCCTGGGCAACTGGCGGGTGGAGGTCAGCCCGGCCGCGCCGCGGACCGACGACGTGTTCGTCCACCTCATCCACGTCGGCGACCGGGCGCTCGAGGCCATGGTCCCCGCCGAGCCCCTCGCCGGCCAAGGCACGGTAGGCGTCCGTTTTCGCCCGCCCGACAGAACCGTGCGGGTCACGTTCGGCACCACCGGCGGACCATCGGGCCACGTCAAAATCGTCGCCGGCAACCAGACGCTGGTTGACAAGGACCTCACCCAACGGGTCATGCCCCAGACAGGGTCGGCTGGCGGCGAGGCCGTTCGAGACCGCCCTGTCGCTCCTGGATCGTGACACGCCTGATCGACCGGTTTCGCCTGCACTAGTCTGGCGGTGTGGGCTGGTCCGGTCGGCGGCTGACTGCTCGAACAGAGCATAGCCGACGATACCTCGACGCCTGAACGCCAAACCCTAACCCCCAAACCCTCTGTCACGGTTCTGCGTATGCATTGCAGACCCTGGACGGCGAGGGCTTGCACCGGGCGAACGCGTCAACACCGGCGCCGTGTGGCGCGAGGAATGGAGTGGCCGGAAAGTCCTCCGGGGGAAATCAGGCCGCCAACCTGTTTCCAAGATGCATGAAATAACCGCGCCCACGTTCGGTTTTCAGTAGTAGGAAAAGCCCTTCTTGAGGGGCACGGTGAAGTGATCGGGTCGCACCGCAGACAGACGGGAAGGGCCGTGCCAACTGATCGCAGGATAGTCCCATGAGGGATCCGATGCATGACCTGCTGAGCGAACAACAGCGACTTGTTGCGATGCTCATGCTGGATCAGGCGACCCGCGATGAGGTGGCCGACATCGTCGACATGCCGATCGCCCTCCTCAAGCGGCTGATTCGTCGGGCCTGTGCGGGCCTTGGCGGGTTCTGGAGTCGGGTAATCAGGAGCCGGGACGTGAGCTGTGAGGTAACGTACGGAGAGCTGGCGGCCTTTGCCTCCGGCGAGATGGGCGAGACCCGCCAGGGCGAGATACGCGGCCACCTCGTGGACTGCGACCGCTGCCGAGAACGCCTGGCGTTGCTGAACCGGGCCGATGCCGCACTGGCAGACGTGCCCCTCGTCCGGCCGGCCAGGGGGGCCGTGCAGACCGCGATCGTGTGGGCGGCCATCGCCAACCTGCCTGACCGTCAGCAGAAGGCGATCAGCCTGCACGTCTTCGAAAGGAGGAGCTATCGTCAGATCGCAGAGGCCCTCGAGACGTCGGCCGAGATGGCCCGGTCACTGGTCCATCGCGCACGCGGGAACCTCGCGCGGGCGCTGGAGCCCGTTCACAGAGGGTGAGATTCGTCCTGTTCCAGCGTTGTGCGCGCTGGGTCTTGATGCCGACGTAGGTCAGGCAGGCATAGACGGCCCGGCGAGTGCCTTCTCGAACGGCCTGGCTGCCGATCGGATAGGCGTTCATTGCTTGGCGGGCGGCCGCCATCGGAATGGCTTCTTGGCGTCAGGAAACGGTAGACGCGTTTCGATTTCGCCAAGCGGCTTCGACAGGAGAAAGTGGTCGCAGTAGTCGAGCAACACCTTCCAGTCTTCAACCGTCGTGTCATGCCCGCCCGGACGGAAGTACAGGACGTTTTTGTCGGACGCGCCGAGGAAATCGTACACCGGCTGCGTGGCGCGCCACGTCTGTTGCGTGCCCAGCGGGTTTGCCCAGTAATCCGCGAAACCGTCCAACGACACCACGCATCGCGGGGCCACGAGCGCCCTGAGGAAGTGCTGGTCGAAGGGCAGGCGTTTCTCCTTGCCCGCGAAATCGCGCAGCCGCGGGTGAAACCAGAAGTGGAATCGCTTGGGATGGGTGATACCCCGGAGGCTCTCGCCCTTCTTGCCGACAATGCGATAACTACCCGCTCCACCCGCACCCGAGCCATGCGGCGCGACCAGGGCGATCCGCTCGTCCAGCGCGCCGGCGAGCAACGCCGTCTTGCCCGCCCGCGAATGCCCCGTCAGTGCGAGTCGCTCGCCGTCCACTTCCGGCAGCGTCACGAGGTAGTCCACGAGCCGCATCGCGCCCCACGCCCAAACCGCCAGCGTGGCCCAGTCGTAATCCGGGTAGAGCGGATGGACACCGTTCGACCGGTCCGCGTCGTCGGGGTCCAGGTCGTGTCGTTCGTACCCCGCCAAGCCGTAGCCCCTTTTCACCGCGAGTTCCGCGATGGGCCGCAAGTGCTCCTGCCACACCGGCT
>CAYOGX010000646.1:0-3846 GCA_964403235.1 uncultured Planctomycetales bacterium
ATGGTGCTGGGGCTCGACGGCGAGGACCGTGACTTCTACCAGCGAATGCTGGCGTTCTTCGAGCGGGCCAAGGTCACCTACACCACACCCACCTACGTGACCTACGTCCCCGGTACCCGCGCCTATGACCAGATGCGGGCCGCGGGCCGGATCATCACCCGCGACCTGCGGGCTTACGACGGGCTCCACCCGATCGTCGTACCCGACGGCATGACGTTGGACGAGCTCAACGAGGGGCTGCGGTGGTTCATCCGGCGTTTCTTCGGCTTGCGGAGCATCTTGAGGCGATTGCCGGATCGTTGGTGGGCCGATCTTCCCCAGCTCGTCACCCACTTGGCCGTTAACCTCTGGTTCCGAAGCTGGTACTGGATGATGGTCCGGCGGTACGGACCCGACGGGCGCTACATGGTCGACGACCAGGCGCTCTTCGACCGACTGACGCATCATCGGTACCGCCGGCATTGGTTGTGGAACGTGGTCCGCGGGCTGTTCACCGAGACCAGCGGCGTGCTGACAGATCGGCCCGTGGCCGAGCCGCAGCAGGGCGAGCCCAGGGAGGTGCGGCCGGCGTCGACCCTGGCCTGAGCCACCCCCGGGGGCAGCGTCGAGCCGCGGCCACAAGATCCCCCCCCACATCGGCGGTGATCCGCGTTGCAGTAGTTATCGCCACAAGCGCGTGGGGACATGCTGGCAGCGGCGTTCCTGTGCCATTCGTGGTCGGACTGAGACGGGTTTTTGTGAAGGGCCCCCCGCGCGCTAGCCGACCATGTTAGTGAGGACATACACCCGAGCATCTGTCAGATTGTGGGGGTCGTGTCCTCTCCCTTATCGAAGGGACTTCGTCCGGGGGAAGGGCCATCGCCTTTGCAAGCCGTATCGCTCTGGCACGAGAGGATCGTGCACCGACATGGTCGTGGGTCGCCATGGTCGTTCTCGGGCAGGTCAACCCCAGGGCCCACGGAGGACAAGGTATGCCGGCGTGTTTGACGACGTTCTATCCCCAGATTAAGGACATCCGCTTCAACGATGCACCCAGCCAGATTCCCAACCCCGACACGGATCTGCTCGAGTCCTCCGGGTCCCCGGCGCAGGGGACCGTCCCCCGCCCGCCCTCGTCGCCGCCTCGTACCGAGCAACGCGCAGTGCAATAGCGATCCAGCGCCAACGCGCTCTGTGGGCTGAGAAGTCCGCGGAGCAGATCCCGCTGCCGGGCGCACGCCCGAAGGGCGGCAAGGGTTTTTTGCGCGCGGATTCGGGCGACCGTTGACAAAGCGGACGCTACTCTTGTATTCTAAACGGAATACAAGTCGAACTTGGCGCGGAGCCAGCGGCGCGGGCCGCACCGATCTGTGACACGTTTCACGCCGGACAACCGGCAGTCGTGGCCAAACAAAGGAGCCCGTATCGTGAACGCCAAACTCGCACTAGTGTCCCTGAGTCTGTTTGCTCTGACTGGGTGCAGCAGAGCGCTTGTGGGCAAGTGGACCCTCGACAAGAACTCTCCCGATCTCAAGCAGGCCAAGACCATCATCATGAACATCCAGTTCGATGCGGAGGGGACCTACAAGGCCGACGTCCGGGAGAGCGCGGAGGGCCTCAAGAAGTCCAACGTGAAGACGGGGAAGTACCAGTTCAACGGCTTCCAGCTCAAGCTCAGCGCCAAGGACCAGGAGCAGGTCTGGGACGCCATGGTGATCATGAACAGGACGCTTAAGCTCAAGCGGAGCGGCGACAAGCTGACGCTCAAGCGCGTAGAGGAGTGATCAGGCCGGTTCGGACCCCCGTTGGATTTTTTCGCTGCTCGCTCCATCTGTTAAGGCACGCCGGATCGGTGTGCCTCAAACGTCGGATGACAGGTCCCGTTTCGGCGCGATCGTCGGGGCCCGGAGACCGTGGCTTCCCGCGGGCCGGCGCCCCCATCCCAGACAACCGCCCCCGTGCCATCCACGCTAGCCGGGAATGGGACGCGGCCAGATCGGACCCCGGGATCCGCTCGGAGTCCGATGCGGAGCGGTGGGGCCCCGCCCCGTTCGGTAGGATCGGGCGCTCTGGCGAATAGCCCTCCCGGACCGAACCGTCGCCCCCGACCGAGGCCGAGCGCGGCGGCTCGGACCCCCAGGCCGCGTCTCTCATTAAAGAACGTAATAACCCCTTGCCAAACATGAGTTTATCCTCTAAGGTGTCGTTTGGGACAGCGTGGGGACGATCGCTAACCTGTCCGGCTGGGGCTGTGTCTAACATGGTGGCAAGCGGCCAGCAAGTGGAGGATCGGCTCGTGGACGCCGAGTTGGTCCGTCGGACCCTCGAGGGGGACACCGAGGGCTTCGACGAGCTGATCCGTCGCTACCAGCGCCGGGCGGTGTCGGTGGCCTATCGGCTTCTGGGCAACGCCCATGACGCGATGGAGGTTTGCCAAGATGCGTTTTTGCGGGCGTACCGGTCCTTGGAATCGTTGAAGGATCCGGAGCGGTTTGGCCCGTGGCTGATGCGAACGGTCAGCAACTTGTCGCTGAACTTCCGTCGTTCGCGGCGGCAATCCACGCCGATCCCGGTGGACGATTGCCTGCTGTCGGGCGGCGAGGAAGGCATGGGTAGTGATTGGATGGCGAGCGCGGGGATGCCGCCGGACGAGGCGCTGGCCTCGGAGCTTGGGGTGGCCATCTCCAAGGCCATCAACGAGCTGCCGGAGAAACAGCGGCTGGCACTCGTGCTGTTCGCCATCGAGGGCATCGCACAGAAGGACGTGGCCGACACCCTCGAATGCAGCGTCGAGGCCGTCAAATGGCACGTCTTTCAGGCCCGAAAGACGTTGAAGGAGAAGCTGGCCGATTACTTATAGACGCCGTCGTCCGATGGACGGGCTCGTTGAATCGGGGGCGGCGAGACGATAGATAGGAATAAACGGATAGCACCAGCAACGGCGGGATCTTGACGTGGACATCGACGCGGAACAGCTCGAGTTCTTGATGAGCCAGGCCATCGACGGGCAGCTATCGGCCGAGGAGTCGGAGCGGCTCAAGCGGGATCTGGCCGACGACGCCGACGCGCGGGCCGAGTTCGAGCGGATGAAACGGCTGAACGATCTGATCGGCCAATGGGGCGGTCGGCCCGCGCCCGTGGCCGACGATCACGCGGCGCACGTGCTGGGCCAGCGCGTACGACAGGACGCCGAGTTCGCGATCAGCCGGGTCCTCGACGGGGAGGAACAGGCCGAGGGAGATTGGGCCGCCCATGCCCAGCGGGACCCCCATCTGGGCCTGTTGGCGCATCAGTACCGGCGGCTCGAGCGGGTGGTCCGCGCGTGGGGCAGTATCGAGCCCCCCATCGATCACGAGCGATTGTATGAGCGGCTGTGCGAGACGATCCACGCCGAGGCGGCGGGTCGCGTCAGCCAGTGGCCTCGGCGGATCATCCGGCTGTATACGCCGCTGGCGGCGGCCGCGTCATTGGCGATCGTGGCCGGGCTGTGGTGGTCGATGCGGTCTGGACCGCCAACGATGGTTCCCGGGCCGGCCCGCGTCGAGTTCGCACTGGTCGGACCACCGGCCGCCGCGCCGCAGGCCAAGCCCGTCGTCGAGTTCTCCTTCGACCTGGCGCCGGACGCACCGATCCAATCGGTCGCCCGGGCCGGCGAGGGCAGCGGTGTGGTGATTTCCGTCGGCGGATTCATGGGCCCGCGCGAGCGCCCCTCCGACGGCGTGGATGAGGCCGTCTTCTAGGTTCGCCAGGTCGCGACAAGCGCCATCAGGTCGCGACAAGCACGGTCAGGTCACGCCCAATGCGATGAGGTCATCGATGAGAGCAAGCATGTCTAAGACGAAACTGCTGCTGGTTGTGGGCCTGCTG
>CAYOGX010000647.1:0-3843 GCA_964403235.1 uncultured Planctomycetales bacterium
TCCGCTCAGGTTGTGGTCCACATCGCACCGGTGGTACGCTACTCGCGGTTGGCGGTTGTACCGTCATGGGTATTCGGCTTCAACCCTTAATCGATGCCGGGATCGCTGCGACCCGTCCAGGACGTGACAGATGCCCGCCAGGGCTGTCAAACACTGGCTTGATGACGTGTACGCCCTGTATCACCGGCGCGAGTTGGTCCACCCGGACCCGCTGGAGTTCCTCTACGACTACGCGGACCCACGTGATCGGGAGATCGTGGCGCTAATCGCCAGCTCGCTGGCCTACGGTCGGGTGGCGCAGATTCTGCGGAGCGTGTCGGTCGTTCTCGATCGGATGGGACCGGCGCCGTCTCGATTTGTGGCGCGGTCCTCGCATGGATCGCTCCGGGGGGCGCTTGCGGACTTCAGGCATCGGTTCACAACGGGGGACGATCTGGCGGCCATGCTGTTCCGCGCCGGCCAAGCGGTCAAGAAGTATGGTTCGCTGGGCGAATGCTTCCTGGCCGGATTCAACCGGCACGACGACACGGAGGTGTCCGCGTTGTCGAGGTTCGCACACGAGCTGAGTCCCGCAGACCGCGCGGGGCACTTCAGCTTGCTGCCGTCCCCGGCCAGGGGCAGCGCGTGCAAACGACTCAACCTGTTCCTGCGATGGATGGTCCGGCAGGATGACGTGGACCCGGGTGGATGGCAGGGCATACCCGCGTGTTGCCTGATCGTTCCGTTGGACACGCACCTCCACCGGATCTGCCGCGCTCTGAAATTGACCCGGCGGAAGCAGGCGGACCTACGCACCGCGGTGGAGATAACGGGTGCATTCAGGACGATCGCGCCTGACGATCCGGTGCGGTACGATTTCTCGCTGACCCGTTTGGGGATCCGGGAAGACCTGGGCCGGCTCGGGCTTCTAAAGAAGGGGGATTACGCAGGGATTGGGTAGCGCAATGGACGCTGCTTGGACGATCATCCTCGAGTTCTGGAACGTTCTTGGCGAGATGGCGCCGTACCTGCTGTTCGGTTTCCTGTTCGCGGGGGTGTTGTCCGTGCTGATCTCGCCGTTGGCGGTCGAGCGGCATCTGGGCGGTCGGGGTCCCTGGCCGGTGATCAAGGCGGCCCTGTTTGGGATTCCCTTGCCGCTGTGTTCTTGCGGCGTGATCCCGGTGTCGGCCTCGTTGCGGCGGCACGGGGCCGGACGCGGCGCGACGACGTCATTCCTGCTGTCGACCCCTCAGACGGGTGTGGACAGTATTCTGGTGACGTACAGCCTGCTTGGGCCGGTGTTCGCGGTGTTTCGACCGTTCGCCGCGCTGGCGAGCGGGCTGATCGGCGGGGCCATTGTCGCGCTGTCGAGTCCTGATCGCAGCGCCGACGACGCCGGAGGCCGGACGTGCGAAGCCGAATGTTGCGCCGGTCAGCCAGGCCGCGGGGTCGTCTCGCGGATCATCACGTACGGGTTTGTGACGCTACCGCGAGACATCGGCAAGGCGTTGCTGATCGGGCTGGCCGTTGCGGGGGTGATATCGGCCCTGGTGCCGGACGACTACTTCGCAGGCTTGCTGGGAGCAGGGCTGGGCTCGATGTTGGTGATGATGCTGCTGGGGCTTCCCGTGTACGTTTGTGCGACCGCGTCGGTGCCGGTCGCGGCGGCGTTGGTGTCCAAGGGCGTCTCGCCGGGAGCGGCGTTGGTGTTTCTAATGACGGGTCCGGCCACGAATGCGGCGGCCATCACGACCGTTTGGCAGATGATGGGCCGTCGGACGGCCCTGGTATACCTGGGCACGGTAGCGGCGACGGCGTTGGGGTCCGGCCTGATACTGGACTACGTGTTCACCGTCGGCCAAGTGCCGGTCGGGGTGCATCCGCATGGGCTGTTACCCGGCTGGGTGAATACGGTGGCTGCCGTGGTGTTGCTCGTCGTCATGGGCGCGGCCGTGTTCGCGCCCGGCAAGTCAGGCTCGATAGCCGAATCGTCCGCCGAGACCGGCGAGCGAACGGCCACGCTCACCATCACGGGGATGACGTGTAGCCATTGCGCGGACCACGTCCGCCGGGCGCTCCTGTCCTCGGCGGGCGTGGTCCGGGCCGAGGTCGGTGTCAGGCGTGGCCGGGCAGTCGTCGGAGGCGGCGATCTCGACGTGGGGGCGTTGTGCGGCGCGGTTGAAGGGCTCGGCTATGGTGTTACGATTACAGTAGGTCCCACGGGAACCGATTCATCACAAGGAGGCGCTTCATGACATCGGACCGTTGTCCAAAAGACGATCCGCTTCGATCGATGGACCCGAACAACGTCTTCGAGGTGGCGTGCCCGAAGTGCGGGGAGGATGTCGAGTTCATAAGCCAAGAGAAGCAGCGGAAGTGCAGAGGGTGTGGCGAATGGGTTCCCAACCCGAACCTGGCCTCGGAGGACGCCGGATAAGCGGCGCGGTTGGAGGCGCGGTCATGTCCGATCAAGGTGAGGCGCAAGAAGGTGGCCGTCGTGCGAGCGGGCTGTCGCCGGCAACGGCCGATGAGCTGCTCGACCTGGTCGCCTACGCCGACGACGCGATCGTCAGCCGCGCCCTCGTGAGCAACGACGCCGGCAGCGTGACGCTGTTCGCGTTCGACGCGGGTCAGGCGTTAAGCGAGCACACCGTGCAGTTCGACGCGGTGGTTCAGATCCTGGACGGCCAGGCGGAGTTGACGATCGGCGGCGAGGTCGTCCCTGCCGGCAAAGGCCAAATCGTCCTGATGCCCGCCGACGTGCCGCACGCCGTCAAGGCGACGCAACGATTCAAGATGCTGCTGACGATGCTGCACGTGCAGGCCAGGCAATAACGTGGTGTAACCACAAGGGATCTCCGGGTCGCGTCCCGGATCAGTGCCAATCGACGTTACCAGATCAGATCGAGGGAGTCGGCGAATGCTCAAAGACGGTCAGAAGGGCTCGATATCTCAACGCGACAAGGTGACCTACGCGATCGCGCCGCACCTGCCCTGCGGGGTGGTCACGCCGGCGACGCTGCGGAAGCTGGCGGACGTGGCGGAGAAGTATAACTGCGCAGCGGTCAAGGTCACCAGCGCGGCGCGGATCGCGCTGGTGGGGCTGAAGGAAGAGGACATCGACGCGGCGTGGGACGAGTTGGGAATGGAGACCGGGGCGGCGGTGGGGCTGTGCGTTCGCAGCGTCAAGGCCTGCCCGGGCACGACGTTCTGCAAAGTCGGTCAGCAGGACAGCCTGGGCGTCGGCATGAAGCTGGACGCCAAGTACCACGGGATGGAACTGCCCGGCAAGCTCAAGATCGGCGTGAGCGGGTGCATGAATCAGTGCGCCGAGACGAGCATCAAGGACGTCGGGCTGGTGGGCAAGAAGAAGGGTTGGATCGTTCTGGTGGGCGGCACCGGCGGGGCCAAGCCGCGTCTGGCCGAGCAACTCGCCGAGGGCCTGACCACGGACCAGGCCCTGGAGGTCGTCGACAAGATCTTGGACTTCTACCGCCAGAACGCCAACAAGCGTGAGCGCTTGTGGAAGATGTTGGAGCGCGTCGGGATTGACGCGTTCCGCTCGGCCGTCTTGCCGGATTCACAGGGCGCCGCGCAGGGCGCAGATTGATCAAGCAAGGATCGGTATTTGTGTCCAAGACGGACAATCCCGTGATGTGGCGGTGTCTGAATCGCGGTGATGTTCGTGAGGGTCCTGGGGCGCCGGGGGGCTATTCGGTAGGTGCGCATCCCCAGGCCTACGTTAAGTCGTCGGGTGAGAACTGGTAGGGCAGGGCGATGCCGACCTGAGACTAGATGACTGGGCACGCAATAGTGGCCCAAACGGCCGCAGAAGGAGAACCCTATGACCACGAAGGAAATCCA
>CAYOGX010000648.1:0-3836 GCA_964403235.1 uncultured Planctomycetales bacterium
GGCCCGATGACCCAGTGCGACGAAACCGTCGGCGGCAAGATCATCTTCTATCCCTACGTCCACAGCTTCTGCAAGCTCGTGCCGCCCGAGACGTACTTCAAGGACCATCCCGAGTACTTCAGCCTGGTCGGCGGTAAGCGGACCGACAAGCACATCCACGGGCAGCTCTGTCTGACGAACCGGGACGTGCTGAAGATCGCCACGGCCCAGGTCCTCGAGTGGATCAAGGAACATCCGGACGCGCCCATCATCGACGTGTCGCAGAACGACGGGGGCGGCGCGTGCGAGTGCGACAACTGTATGGCCGTCGTTAAGGACGAGGGCTCGCAGCACGGCCCGATCCTGCGGTTCGTCAACGCCATCGCCGACGTCGTGGCCGCCAAGCATCCGGACAAGTGGGTCGAGACGCTGGCCTACGCCTACTCGACCAAGCCACCGGCCAAGGCCCGGCCGCGGGATAACGTCATCATCCGGCTGTGCCACGGCGGCTGCTATTACCACGGGTTCGCGACGTGCGGGCTGGGGGCCAACTTCGCCGGCTACATCGACCAGTGGAGCAAGCTGACGCGTCGCATCTTCATCTGGCACTACACGACGAACTTCGCCCACTACCTCGCGCCCTGCCAGAACCTTGCCGGCCTGGCGAAGGACATCAAGTTCTACGGCGCCCACGGCGTGAACGGCGTGATGGTCCAGGGCGACTATCAGAGCCCCGGGGGGGAACTCGCCGAGCTGCGTCAATACCTCGCCTCACAGCTCATGTGGG
This sequence comes from uncultured Planctomycetales bacterium, assembly GCA_964403235.1. Classification (GTDB taxonomy): domain Bacteria; phylum Planctomycetota; class Phycisphaerae; order UBA1845; family JAFGLZ01; genus JAFGLZ01. The sequence continues at coordinate 767 of CAYOGX010000648.1, forward strand.
ACCCCGGCCGCGATCCGGACAAGATCCTGCTGGAGTTCTGCAATGGCTACTACGGACCGGCCGCCAGCGACGTGCTGGGGTACGTGGCCCTGATGGACCAAGCGGCCAAGAACCCCAAGACACATGCCTTCGGCGCGTGGGACCCGACCGGGACGGTCACGCCCGAGTTCGTCACCCGCGGGCTCGAGATCCTGACCCGCGCGCGGACCCGCGCCAAGACGCCGCAGGTCGCGAACCGCGTGGCCAGGCTGCTCCTGCCGCTGTGGTACATGCAGCTCTGTCATCCCGACCGCTACGGTCTGGCCCCGGCCGATGCGGGCCGCACGCTGCGAGAATTCAAGGCCGTCGTCGAGGCCAACAAGATCACGCACGTCCGCGAGGGCGGCGCGAACATGACCGGCTGGCTCGAACAGATGCAGGCCAAATACGGCGCGCCGCTCGATGCCCCGGGCAACGAGTGACACGACCGGGCCAACGGGGTCCGACCACACAGGCCCGGGCGACCGATCCTCGGGGCGTGTCCCCTTCCCCAAGGTGCATCGACCGAGCATAATGTAGGTCGGTGGTGTGCAGCCCCTAACCTATTGCGAGGAACGCCACGATGATCGGTGAGACGCAGATGAATCGAAGGACGTTTGCGAAGCGCGTCGTTGGTGCGGCCTCGTATCCGCTGGCGGGTCACACTGCGCGGGTGTTTGCGGCCGCAAGCGATACGGCCGACCTGGTCCTGACCAACGGCGTGATGGTGACCATGAGCGACAAGCGCCCGTCGGCGCAGGCCATGGCCGTCCGACGCGGCCGTATCCTGGCCGTCGGGACCAACCCACAGATCGAGAAGCTCGCCTCGAGAGACACCAAGGTCATCGACCTGGCGGGCCGCTGCGTCAGCCCAGGGCTCGTCGACGCCCACAGTCACGTGGTCGGTTTCGGGCAAATGCAGCTCAAGTACGTGCTGCTCCGCCCGCCAAAGGTGGACTCGATCGAGTCGCTCAAGAACGCGCTGGCCAAGGCCGCCAAGGACAAACCGGCCGGCGAGTGGATCGTCGGGCGGGGATTCGCCTCGTTCAAGGAGGGACGGTTCCCCAGACGACGGGACCTGGACGAGGCCGTTCCCAATCACCCCACGCTCATCATTCACTGGGGCGGGCAATTCGGCGCGGCCAACACACTGGCCCTCGAGAAGGCTGGTCTCCTGCGAGCCGACGTCAAGGACCCTTACGGCGGCAAGTTCCTGCGCGATCGGCGGACCGGTCTGCCGGACGGGGCGCTGCTCCACTACCCGGCCATCTACGCGGTGTACCAACCCAAGCTGGACGACGCCGAGAAGGTCGAGTGCGCCGCCTGGGGCATGAACCAGCTCGCCAGCCAGGGGGTCACCTGCGTCCACGACAACTTCTGCCATCCGGAGTACGCCAAGGCCTACGTACGACTCGAACGGCGGGGCCAACTGCCCTGCCGGGCGCGGGTCTATCCCTACGTCAAGAACCTGCAACAGTGCCGGCTGGTTGTCGAGCGGATCCGGCGCTATGAGGGGCCGCTGGTCCGGCTTCAGGGCATCAAGCTCGCGGTCGACGGTTACGCACTGATGTACAACGTGCCGAGGGAGCACCGTCACCTCGACATCCCGATGCACCCCCGGCCGCAATTCAACGAGATGATCGCCACGATCCATCAGGGGGATCTTCAGGCGGACGTACACGCCGTCGGGGACAAGGGGGTGGACTGGACGCTCGCGGCCTTCGCCAAGGCCGCCGGCTCGGCCGCCGAGTGCCGCAGACGCCGACACCGCATCGAGCACTTCCCCTTCCGCAAGCTGGACTCGATCAAGCGCGCCGCCGACCTCGGCGCGCCGGTCTGCCTGCAACCGAACTACATCGAAGTCCGCGCCGACGCCTTCCTCGAGAAGCTCGGGCGCAGCGGCAAGGCGCTCGTCGACACCATGCTGCCCATCCGCACGTTTATGAACCAGGGCGTGCATCTGGCCTACGGGGCCGACGTGCCGGCGTTCCCGTCGCACTCACCGATGGCCAGCATCCGTTCGGCCATGGAGCGCAGGACCGCGAGCAGACGAAAGCTCGACGCGGCCGAGGCCGTCTCCTTCACCGAGGCCCTGCGACATCACACCATTGACGGCGCCTACGCCGCCTTCGACGAAAACGATCTCGGCTCGCTGGAACCGGGCAAGCACGCCGACTTCGTCATCTGGAACCAAGACCTGCGCAAGGTCCGCACCCCCCGGGACACCGTCGCCCTCAAACCCCGAGCGACCTACCTGGCCGGCAAGGCGGTCTACGAGGCCACGTAAACGGCCGGCTCGGTCAAGAGGACTTGCCGAGAGACGTTCCTCCGACGCTCTTCATGCGGTGGTCGCGACCCGGCTGAGGTCCCCGGCCGGGCGCGGGTCAGGGCTTGATCTCTTGCTCCATGAGCTTGACGGCGTTGCTGATCTTCTTCTTACGCCACGTGTTGAGCTCCGGCGTCAGGTCGGATTCGCGAATGAAGAACTCGAATTGGAACAGGCCGTTCTTGCCCGGAACGGTCACCTTGCCCACGATCGGGTCTTGGGAGCGGATCAAGGTGGCCGGTTGCGTGGCGGCCGCCTTGCTCGTCTCGGTGTGCTTGATGACGATCTCCCTGGGCGTGACCTCATACGCCAGCCCGGTCGTGCCGCCGATCATCTCCAAGGCCGTGTGGAGCGTGGCGTTCTGCATCATCAGGTTGACGTTCTGGCGGGTCTGGACGGGCAGGCCCTTGAGCACGCCCGGTTCGAGCCGGAGCCGCAGGTCGGCCTGCCGGGCCAGGTCGGACAGGACGTCGACCAGGGCCGCGTGGCTGTACCTGAGCGTGACGGGTCGCTCGATGAAGCGCTCGGACTGATCGGTCTGGGTCGTGACGACGATGCCGTTGTCCCAGGGATACCACGTCCAGTCGAGTTGGTGGGCCGCGGTCTCGAGGACCTCGGCCATCGTGCCGGCGCCGACCTTGGCGACCTCGGCGAAGAACTCCTTGCGGGCGTCCCCGCTCGTGCGGACCTGGAAACTGAGCGGGAGTTTGGCCCCCGCCTCGGGTG
>CAYOGX010000649.1:0-3832 GCA_964403235.1 uncultured Planctomycetales bacterium
CAGGCGATCAGGCATGAGACGCATCAACGGGCTGTATTCCTGGACGATCCAATCCTGCCGCTGCGGCATCTCAAGGCGCTGATCCGTCGGGCCGACCTGCTGGTCACCAACGACACGGGACCGCGGCATTTCGCCTGTGCGTTCGGCCGGCCGGTGGTGACGATCTTCGGGCCGACCGATCCGGCCTGGACCGAGACGGACTACGCCCGCGAACGGAAGCTGTCCGTGCCCGTGGACTGCGGGCCCTGCATGAAACGTCGCTGTGCCACCGACCATCGATGCATGACCCGGATCGGCGTGGACGACGTCGTCGCCGCGTGTGCCGAGCTGCTCGGCAACGGCGGCCCCGCCGGCGACCCGAACCGACTCGAGGAGTCCGGCAAGCGATGACCGGCTCGCGTCCAGACCGACTGGCCGGGCAGGTGAAGCGCCTGGCGTCGGCCCGTGTCGGGGTGGTGGGCGACCTGGTGGCCGACGTCTACATCTCCGGGCTGACCGATCGGCTCAGCCGTGAGGCCCCCGTGCCCGTGGTCCGGTTCGAGAACCAGTGGGTGGTTCCGGGTGGGGGAGCGAACGTGGCCGTCAACATCGCCGCGATCGGCGCAGATGTTTTCGTCGCGGGGCTGGTCGGTCAGGATCAGGCCGGGAGGGATCTGGCCGAGACACTCGCCGGTCGCGGCGTGAACGTCGATGCGCTCGCGGGGCATGCCGAACGACCCACAACCACCAAGACGCGCTTGCTGGCTGGTGCGCGGCATACCACGCGACAGCAATTGGCCCGGCTGGATCGCGAGCCGGGACCCCCAACCGACGCGATGCGACGCGACTTGCTGGATCGCGTCCGACGGATCGATCCGAACGTCGGCGCCTGGATCATCAGCGATTACGGATACGGCTGCTTCGACGACGGTCTGAAGGCGGCGATGCGGGCGATCGCGGCTGACAAGCCCGTTCTGGCCGACAGCCGGTTCGACACCTTGGGCTTCCCGGGCGTGACGGTGATCAAACCGAACGAGGACGAGGCCATCGCAGCCACGTCGGTCGCCGACGGCAGCATCGATCAGATGAAACGGGCCGCCCGTGAGCTGAGCGACCGGCTCGACGTGCGGGCCGTGCTGATCACGTTGGGCAATCAGGGCATGCTGTTGTACGAGCGCGGCGGCGGGGCCGAGCACATTTCCGCCGTCGGCACGGATGAGATCGTCGACCTGACCGGCGCAGGCGACACGGTGGCGGCGATCCTCACGACCGCCCTGGCGGCGGGGATCGGGATGCTCGACGCGGCCAAATTGAGCAACTGTGCCGCCGGCGTGGTGGTCATGAAGGAAGGCGCCGCCTCGGTCACGCCGGACGAGCTCGCCGAAGCGTGTGGTGAATGAGGGCACGGTAGTGCAGTAGGGTCCGTGCGGACCCTGGCGCTGATCGCAGGATACGTCAGACATGAGGACGACCCCGACCCCCATCATCGAAGATCATGACCGTCTCCGCGAATGGGTGTCCGCCGAGAAGTCGGCCGGCAAGACGGTCATCTTCGCCAACGGCGGGTTCGACCTGTTTCACGTGGGCCACGTTCGGTACCTGCACGGGGCGGCCGCGGAGGGCGACGTGCTCGTGGTGGCCGTCAACAGCGACGCGTCGATCCGCCACAACAAGGGCCCGGACCGGCCCCACGTGCCGCTGGCCGAGCGGATGGAGATCGTCGCCGCACTGAGGTGCGTTGACGTGGTGACCAGTTTCGAGTCACCCACGGTCGCCGAATTGATCGAGCTGCTCCGGCCCCACGCCCACGCCAAAGGTACCGACTGGAACATGGAGACGCTGCCCGAACGGGAGACGCTCAAGCGGCTGGGCATCCCGCTGGCCATCGTGGGTGATCCCAAGAACCACTCCACGACCGATATGGGACAGCGCCTCCGCTCGAAGGGGACCTGACGCGTGGCAGGCATCTACCAGGATATGATCCACACCGATTCCGCCTACGCCGACTCGTTGTCGCGGGCGGGGCTGGATACGGTTCAGGGCGTGTTGGACTGCGTGGGCGATCGCCTGACCGCGTGGAGCCGGACGACCGACACCGTCCAGGTCTATCTCGAGGGCGATGCGAGCGTCTTCGTCAAGCGGTATCACTACCCTCGTTGGAAGAGCCGCCTGAAGGGGATGTTTCGCGGCACGTTCTTCGGGCTGAGTCGGGTCCGGGCGGAGTTCCGCGCGCTACAGAGCATGCGGCGGTTGGGGATCCAGGCCGTCCGTCCGGTGGCGTACGGCGAGCGTCGCAGCCTGCATTTTCTGCACAGTTGTTTCCTGATCACCGAGGCGGTGCCGGGGTCGGCCTCACTGGCGACGTACGCCCAGCAGCATTCGGGCGAAAACCACTCTCCCGCGTCCTTCCGTCTGCGCCGCAACATCGTGACCGAGCTGGCCCGGCAAGTCCGGCACATGCACGAGCAGAGGTTCGTCCACGGTGATCTGTTCTGGCGGAACGTGCTGATTCGCGTGCTCGGCGCCGAGAGCTGCGAGTTCTACTTCCTCGATGCCAGTCTCGGCCGGCGGGTATGGCGCAAGGGCCGCGAGCGCGGGCCCGTCGTCAACGATGTCGCCGAACTGACGGCGATCGCGCCGGTCTTCTGCTCGCGAACCGACATGGCCCGTTTCGTCAAGACCTACCTGGATCAGGGGCGACTCGACGCCGACGCCGAGGCGTGGATGGCGCGGGTGGCGGAGCGGTCAATGGCCTATAGAAAGCACGAGGCGCAGCGTCTTCGGTACAACGAGGTCTTTACCCTGTACGTCCGCGAACTGGAGCGTCTGGCCCAGACGAACGGTCGGTGAGGACGGGGGCGCGGCCGATGGGTCAGTCGGTGACGTGGTACGATCGGCGGTTGCAGGGGGCCCTCGGTGCCGGCGGGCTGCGAACCTACGAGGATTTCATCGACGCCCAAGCCGACGCCCTTGTCTGGGAACGGTCGGTCACCAAGACCATCCGCCTGACGTCCGTCGATCCGGAAAACGACCGACCGCTGGCGTTCTATCTGAAGAAATACCTGTATCCCGATCGGCGGTGGCGGTTCCTGTTCCGGCCGGACAAGCCGGCCGTCGAGCAACGGAACTACGCGTTCCTGCGGCGGCGCGTCGGCGCGGTCGTGCCCGAGGTGGTCGCCACCGGGCGGCGGCGACGGTGGTTGCAGCTCCACGACGCCTTCATCCTGACCGCGGAGCTGCCCGACTGCGTGCAACTGGACGACTACGCCCGTACCCACTGGCCGGCCAGCCCGGGAACGGACGAACAGGCCCGGCAGGACAGCCTGGTCCGGGCAACGGCCGAGCTGGTCCGGCGGATGCACGCCGCTCGGTTCTATCACGTCGACCTGCAATGGCGGAACGTCCTCGTCCGTTTGGGTGCCTCGGCGCAACGGGTGGAGGTGTTTGTCATTGACGCACCGCGCGGGGGGCGTCGGTGGCTGTGGCCGCGACGCCGCCACGGCCAGCTCCGCGACCTGTCCAGTCTGGACAAGCTCGCGCGGATGTACTTGAGCCGGACCCAACGGCTACGATGGTTCGCGCTCTACACGGGACGACGCCGGTTCAACCGATCGGACCGCCGGCTCATCAAGGCGATCCTGGCGGACCGGGCGCGATACGAACGGGACAAGGCCAGGCAGCTAGGTATCCATGAATGAGCACATGCACATCCGGCCCGCCGCACGCGAGTGGTTCGATCGGCTCGGCCTGAGTGACTTCGCGTCGGTCATGTCCCTGCGCTCGGGGAGGATCGTCAGCCCACACAAGCACCGGAACACCACGCTGGTCACCGTAGGCGAGGGGGCCGAGGCCA
>CAYOGX010000650.1:0-3823 GCA_964403235.1 uncultured Planctomycetales bacterium
ACTTGCGGTACTCGTCGAGCGTGGTGGCCCCGATGCACTGGATCTCGCCGCGGCTGAGCGCGGGTTTGAGCACGTTGCTGGCGTCGATGGCGCCCTCGGCCCCACCGGCCCCGACCAACGTGTGGAGCTCGTCGATGAACAGAATCACGTTCTTGGCGCGGCGGACCTCGTTCATCACCGCCTTGATCCGCTCCTCGAACTGCCCGCGGTACTTCGTGCCCGCCACCATCATCGCCAGGTCGAGCACGACGATCCGTCTGTCGGCCAACAGCTCGGGAATGTCGTTGTTGACGATCTTCTGCGCCAGCCCTTCCACGATGGCCGTCTTGCCCACCCCCGCCTCGCCGAGCAGGACCGGGTTGTTCTTGGTCCGCCGGCAGAGCACCTGCACCACGCGCTCCATCTCGTCGATTCGACCGATGACCGGGTCCAGCTTGCTCTCGTGGGCCAGCTCGGTCAGGTCGCGCCCGAAGCTGTCCAGCGCGGGCGTCTTGCTCTTGCCCTTCTTGGTCTCGGGCATGGCGGTCGACGGCGGCGCCTCCTCAGCATCCACGCCCGCTCCAAGCAGGTTCAGCACCTCCTCACGGACCTCGTCGAGCTTCAGCCCGAGATTCATCAACACCTGGGCCGCCACGCCGTCGCGCTCGCGAAGCAGCCCCAAAAGCAGATGCTCCGTGCCGACGTAGTTGTGGTTGAGGTTGCGGGCCTCTTCGATGGCATACTCAATCACCTTCTTGGCCCGGGGCGTCTGCGGCAGCTTGCCCATCGTGACCATCTCGGGGCCGCTCTTGACGAGCTTCTCCACCTCGAGCCGCACGTTGCGCAGCTCCACATTGAGGTTCCTCAACACGTTCGCCCCAACGCCCGAGCCCTCCTTGACCAACCCCAGCAGGATGTGCTCGGTCCCGATGTACTCATGGTTGAACCGCTGGGCCTCCTGGTGGGCCAGGGCCATCACCTTCCGTGCTCGATCTGTGAACCGCTCGAACATCATATTCCCCTATGAACCGTCTGCTCCCAAGCGCCCGACCGGTGTCGTCTCGTTTCGGGGCGGCGTTGGTCGGTCGTCACCTGTTAGATGCAGGACGAGGCGCTCCTTTACCCCGATGTTCGGTGGATTGATACCAGTTCCTCCCGAGGCAAACGGACGCTTCCGAGCGTCAAAGGACAGCCCGACGAGGGATCCGCGGCCAGTCCATGGGACAGACAGGCAAGGCAGATGCCCGGGCTTGCGTCCGCTCGGAATACGTCTGCACTAGATTCTAGCACAGCCGGCCTCCCCCATCAAATGCCCGCCGGTCCGCCGGCCGGGGGGTTTCAGGCCCCGGACAGGGCCTTCCGGGACGCCGACACGCCCCGATTGGACCCAAGCCGACCGCTCCCCCCTGGAGGGCAGTCGGGCCCAGGGGTGCTGGCGGGGTCCAGACCGGACGCCCGCCGCAATCATTATGGTCTATCGGCAACAAACGACGGACCAAGCAATAATTGGCCGACGCGCCGATACAGGCCGGCTATTTCTCGGACGGTAGGTGTCCTAGCGCCTCAGTCGCCTGGCGACCGTATCGACCGTTGCGGTCGAGCTGTTCGACACGCTTCCAGGCCCATCGGGCGTCGCCGAACCGCCCCATCAGGGTCATCAGCCTGGCCCACGCCGCGTTGGCCGTCACATCCTCGTCATCCAACGCAAGCGCCGATTCCAACGCCAGCCGGGCATTGACGTAGATCCCGTCGTCTATCGCCTCGGTGGCGAGCTGGATCAGTGTGTGCTTCTGTTCGGACAGATCAGGGGCCCGTAACGCCGATAATCTGGACCAGAGAACAAGCTGAGCGATCAGCCATGTCGCCCCCGCCCCCGCGCCGGCCAGAACCGTCATCGACCAGGGAATGCTGGCCGGCGTGATCCATCCCCCGAACAGCGCGACCTGGCCGAGTGCGCAAAAAAGGAACGCGAGCACTGTACCCCAGCGCTCGCGTCGTACCAGGACCAGGCCCGACCCTGGTATCACCACGTTCAACGCGATGCTCAAGCCGCTTCGCATGAACGAGGATTATATACGTGATACACCCACCGAGGCCACCTGCGTCACAGATCCACTTGCCCAACGCGCCCTACGCGAAGATGGGCTCGTCGGCCACGTCTCGGACCTCCAGCAGGGCCATGCACTCGGCGTACCACCGACAGGCCACTCTGTCGCAAGGCATCTCCATCCGGCCGAAGCAGGGCACGAGGCCTTCGGCCTGCTGGACATCGTGGATGAAGTCCATTTCGGCCAGCGTGCCCGTCTGTACGGCTCGTCGGAGGGCTCTGTCTCGTGCTGCTGCATAGGAAAGCATACGCGCACTCCTTGCGTCGTAGCTACCCTCCTCCTCCTACGCCTTCCTGGTTTGCCCCCAGCAGTGTAAGTCAGGACTTGCGCAACTTAAGTATACACCGGAAAAGCCTCGCTGACAAATTCTCAGTGTCGATACGGATCCTCGTCCGGCTGTCGGCAGCACAGAATCTGCTGCGCCAGCGTGGCTTCCGATAATATGCGCGCTCTGGTCGGACTAGCCAATTTCGTCCGGTCCTGATACATTGACCGCGTGACTCTTGGAGACCGCCCGGGACCCTCTCGGAGGAATCATCATGCCTACAGAAGACCCGGTTCGACGAATTGGCGTGTTGACCGGTGGCGGCGATTGTCCGGGTCTCAACGCCGTCATCCGCGCGGTCACCAAGACCGCCATCTACCAGCACAGCTTGGAGGTCATAGGCATCGCCGATGGGTTCCTCGGGCTGATCGAGAACCGAATGCGGCTGCTCGGGCCCTTGGACGTCAGCAACATCCTCACCGTCGGCGGGACGATTCTGGGCACGACCAACAAGGCCAATCCCGCCCACTTCGCGGTGGATCACGACCTGGAGGGCAAGCCGATATTCCAGGACGTCACCGACCGCGTGCTGGCCCATGCCGCCGAACGGCGTATCGACGCCCTCGTCTGCATCGGCGGGGACGGCACGATGACGGGCGCCGCCAATCTGATTCGGCACGGGCTCCGGGCCGTCGGCGTCCCCAAGACCATCGACAACGACCTGATGTACACCGACGTGACGTTCGGCTTCCAGACGGCCGTCCAGACGGCCACCGACTGCCTCGACCGCATCCACACCACCGCCTCGTCGCACCATCGCGTGATGGTCGTCGAGCTGATGGGCAGAAACGCCGGGTGGCTGACGCTCCACGCCGGGCTGGCCAGCGGGGCGGACGTCATCCTCATCCCCGAGATCCCCTACGACCTCGACGTGATCTGCCGGTGCTGTCTGCAACGCAGCCAGCACGGCAAGGCCTTCACCATCGTGGTCGTCAGCGAGGGCGCTAGACCCGTCGGCGGCGAGCAGGTCGTCGACCAGGTTGTTTCCGACAGTCCGGACCCGATCCGGTTGGGCGGCATCGCCAACGTGCTCAAGGATCAGATCGCCCAGCATACGCGGCTGGAGGTCCGGGCGACGATCCTGGGGCACATCCAACGGGGCGGCACCCCTTGCAGCTTCGACCGCGTCCTGGCCACCCGGTTCGGACACGCGGCGGCCCAACTGGTGATGGCCGGTAGGTTCGGACGGATGGTCGCGATACAGAACGGACAATTGACCGATGTCCCCATTGAGGATGTGGCAGACCAGCAACGACTTGTTGAGCTGGATCACCCGCTCGTCACGGCCGCCCGTGCCGTCGGGACCTGCATGGGCGATTGAGCGGGAGGTGGGCGGGGGCTGTCCTCGACTTTCTGCACGAACCGCCCGCTGTCCCCGCCCGAGACCGTCTCGCGCTGCTGGTCAAGTTGC
>CAYOGX010000651.1:0-3814 GCA_964403235.1 uncultured Planctomycetales bacterium
CGGTCGACCATTCTGGCAAGGTGATTGACGTGGCCAAACGTTCGCGACAGGACGTGACCGACGCCCCACGGTATCTGACACTCGCCGGACCGATTCCCGAATGGCTGACGGGACCAAGCGCGGACTGAGAAGGAGTGACGTATTGCCCCGCGATGTGCTTGCTGCTTTGGTGATGGTGTTCGCCCTGGCGCCCCTGACGGGGTGCACGTTTGGTGTAATCAGCGTTCCCCAGCTCAGTGGGACGGGACGCGTTCACCCCGCGCTGGAGAGCAAGCCGATCCCGGCCGGCCTTGGTGTGAACATCCACTTCTACGATGGCCGCGATGGGGGCCTGCCGATGCTCGCACAGGCCGGCATAGATATGGTCCGCAAGGACGTGCTCTGGCACGTCTGTGAGACCGCACCCGGCCGTTACGACTTCAGTCGGCCAGATCGGTTGATCGCCGATCTGGAGAGCCTCGGGCTCGGCCTTATGCTGGGCGTTGAATATGGCAACCCACTGTACGATGACGGCGAGGCACCGCGCACGGAGGAATGCCGCAAGGCCTATGCCAGATTCTGTGCCGCATTGGTCAGACGGTATGCGGGCAAGAACGTCATTTGGGAGCTGTGGAACGAGCCCAACCTCGACATCTTCTGGGTGCCGGCCTCCGACGTGGATCAGTACATCGCCTGGTGCAAGGCGGTCGTGCCCGCGATCCTCCAGGCCGACCCCAATGCGTGCATCGTCGGTCCGGCGCTCGGGCGGTGTGACTTCGTCTTCTTGGAACAGTGCTTCCAGCGCGGGTTGCTGGATCTGATCGACGGTGTCACCGTCCACCCATACCGAGGGGGGTTGGCCCGGTATCCCAAGACCGTTGAACCGAAACAACGGTTGCCCCTCCGCAGCGATCCCGAATCGGCCCTTCGTGACTACGATCGGATCCGTGCCCTGATTGAGCGCTACAAGCCTGCCGGCAAGAGGATACCCATCCTCAGCGGGGAGTGGGGGTACTCGACGACCTACGTCGACCGAGCGCTTCAGGGCAAGTACCTCGCACGACAGTGGCTTGCGAACATGGCTTATGGCGTACCCATCAGCCTCTGGTACGACTGGCATGACGACGGGGCCAAGGCCGGCGACATGGAGCACAACTTCGGGACGGTGACACATGACTACAAGCCCAAACCCGCGTACGTCGCGATGGGGACGCTGATCGCCGAGCTTCGGGGCTACACGGTGGTCGGTCGCGTGAAACTGGCCAGCAAGAACGACTTCGCCGTCGTCTTTGCCAAGGGCGACGCCCGTAAGCTGGCGATTTGGACGAGGGGCGAGCCACACGACGTTGTTCTTGGGGCCGGCATCCGCGTCAGCGGCGCGGTCGATCATCTGGGCCGGCCGATCGACGTCCCGACCGGATCGCGGCAACAGGTGACGGACGCGCCGCGGTATCTGACGATCTGTGGCCCGACCCCTTTGTGGCTGGAAGGCAAGTGAATCGCGCAAGGAGCCCGTTGGGCTCGGATCAGCTACGGCGCCCAGGGTAATCAGGATCGGCCCATCGAAGGGCACGTTACAGTGCTGCCGCGTCTGCGAGGCAAAGCTACCACCTTTGACGCAGGATCTCGCATGCGGGGCAGGCTGTGCGGAGCAACGAGTGATGCTGGAACCGCCGATCGCCGAAATCGCAATCGTGCTCTTCTCCGTGGCGTTCGTGGCGGTCCTGATCGTCGTAGCCCGGACCTTCAAGGAGGAGCCAACCCCGCGGAAGATCCGAAGGATTCATCGGCTGGGCTTCTACTTCTCGCTCCCCCTCGGCTGCGTCTTCATCTATCATCTGTTGTATAGCCAATTCGACACGTGGGTGATGGGGTTTCTGGCGGCCTTCTGCGTGTGGCCCATTGGCCTCCTGGGATACCTGGGGTTCTTGAAGCGCCAGACCGACCAGGACATCGCGATCAACTACGGCGAGGATCCGGGGCACTGCGGCCAATGCGGGTACGACCTGACCGGCAACGTCAGCGGCGTCTGCCCGGAGTGCGGGTGGAAGATTCCCGGCCCGTCGCACCAGTGGGAGCGTGTCGGGTGGGCGCTCTGGTGGAAACAGTGGCGGATCGATTATCTGAACAACTGGCGGGGATCGCTTGTCGTGACGAGCGTGATGGCGGTCGTGTTCGGCGCGATGGCGGTCTGGATCGCCGTGTGGTTCGATGTCCTCTTCGGGATCATCGTGAGCCTGATGAGTGTCCACATGCTGATCAATGCGATACGGGTCGCGGACTACGCCCGCCGGCGACGGCGGCTCGGGACGGACGAGGCGAAACAGGACGCGCCCAGCGCGGACTGAAGGCGAGAACACAAGACCGTGAAGGAACCCGTACATGTACCGACACGCAATCGGCCTGGCAATGGCATCGACGACATGGCTGTGGAGCACAGGATGTAGTTCCGATATGAAGCAGTCCCGTCCAGTCAAAGGACCCGACCAGACGCATCCCGCGTTGCGGATGATGCCCGTCCCCGCGGGGCTGGGCGTGAACATCCATTTCTACAAGGGCAACGACAAGGACCTGTCGATGATGGCCGAGGCCGGCGTCGGCATCGTCCGGATGGATGTGAGCTGGGGTGGAGCCGAGAAGGCGCCCGGGCAGTACGACTTGGGCCGCTACGACCAACTGATCGCGGACCTGGAGAAACGCAACATCCGACTGTTGTTCATCATCGACTACGGCAACGCGCTGTATGACGACGGCCTGGCACCGCATGGCGAGGCGTGTCGCGCCGCCTACGCGCGGTTCTGCGCCGCGCTGGCCAAGCGCTACGCCGGCAAGCAGATCATCTGGGAACTGTGGAACGAGCCGAACCTGGACAAGTTCTGGCGGCCGAAACCGAACGTCGACGACTACATGGCCTGGTGCAAGGCGGTCGTGCCGGCGATCCGGCGGGCCGACCCGAACGCGTGCATCATCGCGCCGGCCACAGCGACGATCGCGATGCCTTTCCTGGAGGAGTGCTTCAAGCAGGGCCTGCTGGCGCTGGTCGACGGTGTGAGCGTTCATCCCTATCGCACGCCGCGGTCCGGGCCCGAGACGGTGATTCGCGAGTACAAACGACTCGCCGGCGTGATCAAGCGATACGCACCACCCACCAAGGCCGGCGAACGTCGCAGGGCCATCCCGGTCCTCAGCGGCGAGTGGGGCTACTCGACCACGGAGATGTCGCGGGAGCTCCAAGGCAAGTACCTGCCGAGGCAATGGCTGACGCACCTGGCCTACGGCATCCCGATTAGCATCTGGTACGACTGGCACGACGACGGCCGGGACCCCAAGGAGCGGGAACACAACTTCGGCACGGTCACGTGGGACTACACACCCAAACCCGCCTACGTCGCGATGAAGACGCTGATCGGGCAGCTACGCGGGTACGTGCCGATCGGCCGGATCGACGTGGGCGACCACGACGACTTTGTCGTAGCCTTCCGTCGGGGCGATGAGTTCAAGCTGGCGATCTGGACCACCGGTGCCCCCCACGAGATCGAGGTGGGAGAGGGCATCAAGGTCGCAGGGGGCGTGGATCACCTGGGCCGGTCGATCGACGTAGCACGGGGGTCGAGGCAACGGGTCACGGACAGTCCGATCTATCTGACGCTCGCCGCGCCGGTGCCCGGGTGGCTGCGAACGATGTCGACGCCCGCAGCGGAACGGTCGACCCGCTAGCGCCCTACCACACGTGATTCGACGCATGGTACGCCGCGCCACGGAGCCGGCCCGTCCTCGGGCCGGTCCTGATTCGAACGGGAACCCGCTACAGATACTCGACCGGCCCGAGGACGGG
>CAYOGX010000652.1:0-3811 GCA_964403235.1 uncultured Planctomycetales bacterium
GACCCGTTATACGCCTGACACCCGCCCGGAGCAGCATCCGTCAACGGCAACCGGCACGGCCCGCTGCCACGTTCCCCTAATGTCAGGGTACATAACAATACCCTAACTTTGGCCGATCGTCAAGCCCTATAACGACATTCCGCCGGCTTTTTTTGATGTCGTGCCGACCCGGTGCCATGCCTGGGATGCCCAAGCCCCCGTCACGCTTCGACGGACGATCGATGGTCACGCCTCCCCGATCGCTCGGGACCGGCGGTCCAGGTGCCGCTGTCGCGATTTCCTCGTTGCCCCTGGAGGATGAGACGTCATCATATGGACATTCGCAGGCGAGGGGTGCGCTCGGGTCGGGCCCGGCCCACACCAGCCAAGCTTACGTCCGACGCTCGCAAGGAATCCGCCAGAGATCATTCGACAGAGGAGGCAACGCATGGCTCGCAGTCGCAGTAAGAGCGATCGACCGGTTCGCACCAAACCATGGACGACGGGTCCGTTCCACCATTCGGCCGAGGTCCGCGCCGTGGCCAAGGTCCTGGCGGGTCCGGCCCAGCCGTTGGCGCGTGGGCCGGAGAACATGAAGCTGCGGGAGAACCTGTGCGAGCTGTACGGCGTGCGGTACGCCCTGCCCCTATCGTCGGGCTCGGCGGCCATCCACGTTGCCCTGGCGGCGCTGGGCATCGGGCCCGGCGACGAAGTCATCATCTCGCCGTTGACCGACTACGGATCAGTGGCCGGCATCTTGCAGCTCAACGCCACCGTCGTCTTCGCAGACGTCGTCCCCGGCAACCTGGTGATGGACGTCCGCTCGTTCGAGCAGCGCATCACGCCCCGCACCCGGGCGGTCATGCCCATTCACATCGCCGGCTATCCCGTCGACATGGGTCCGCTCATGCAGATCGCCCGCAGCCACAACCTGGCGGTGATCGAGGACTGCGCCCAGTCGCACCTGCTCGAGTATCGCGGGAAATACGCCGGCGTTTTCGGCGACGCGGGCTGCTTCAGCCTCAACGAGTCCAAACATGCCAAGTGCGGCGAGGGTGGGTTCATTCTGACCAACGCCCGCGAGCTGTACGCGGCCGCCGAGCTCTTCAGCGACAAGTGCTACCCCCGCTTCCCCAAAGCGCCGAAAACGCCTGCCATCCCCGCCATCAACGTGCGGATGAGCGACCTGAACGCCGCCGTCGCCAACGTCCAACTCAAGGGCCTGCCGAAATGGATCGCACAACGTCGCAAGCTGGGTCAATGGCTGGACGCCGCCGCCGCCGAGATCCCCGGCGTCGACCCGTACACGATGCCCCGGGGCGCCAACGGCAGCTACTGGTGGTGGGGGTTCACGATCGACCGGATGCGCCTGCGCGGTGAGGCCAACGATTTCGCACAGGCCATGCGACGGGAGGGCATCCCCTGCACGCCCGGACCCCAACGCTACCTGCCCGACTGGGAGCTGTTCGGTAAGCTCAACGTCAACCCGAACGCGTTCCGCACCTACCGCCCCGTCGGCCTGAAGCGGGGCGCGTATCGCGCTGACGCGTGCCCGGTCGCCCGTTCGAGCCCGACCTGGGCATTGGCGGTTCCCATCAGCCAGCACAACACCATGGCCGACGCCCACGACGTCCGGTCCGCCCTGCACAAGGTGGCCAAGGCGATGCGCCGGTGACGTCGTCGGGGGACGAAGCGGCCGGGCGGTGCGGTCACCTCGGCTTGGCCTTGGCCCGAATCTCGGCGAGCTCCTTCTTGTAGGTGGGCAACTCGGGGTGCCCCAGATCGGTGAGGATCTCGACGGCCTCGCTCATGATGTCCGCCGCCTTGGCATGGTCGTTGCGCTTCGCGTGGATGCGGGCGATCCGCGTTAGGCAATCCGCCTGTTGGGCGTAGGCCTTCCGACCCGCCAGGACGGACTCCGCCTTCCGCAGCATCTTGAGGGCCTCGTCGTACTGGCCCTGCTGCTCGTGCACCTGGGCAATCTGACGATAGGCCGAACCCGATTCCCGCTCCTCGCTCACCGCCAGCGACGCACGGTACGCCTTCAGCGCCTCGTCGAGGTTGCCCTCTTCCCTGTTCAGCTCCCCGATCTGGAACAGGGCGACGGCCTTGTCGGCCGCTATGCCCACCTCGTCCGCCAGTTCCGCGGCGCGGCTCAGGCACGCCAGGGCCTGCCGCGTCTGTTTCCCGGCCGAGTGCACCAGCCCGAGCGTCAGATAGGCCGGCCCCATCCCCAGTCGGTCCCCTTGCAGCTCGAGCAATCGCAATCGCTCCTGGATCAGGACGAGGGCCTCGTTGTGCTTGCGCTGGTCCAGCCGCAGCGTGGCCATCGCGCCGAGCAGCACGGCCTCCAGGTCAGTCAGCCCGATCTGACGGGCCTTGTCCAAGGCGGCCTGGTAGTACTTCTCGGTGACGCCCAACCGACGCGCCCGTTGGTGCACGATGGCGATTTGGGTCATGGCCACGATCAGGTCGATCGGGTCGTCATCCAGCTTGGCCTCACGGAGCAACCGCTCGAACACGAGCGACACCTCGGCCTGGTTGCCCGCGGCGATGTTCATCTGACCCAACAGGGTCAGGGCGGGTCTGAAGTGGGCGTCGTACCGCCGTGACTGGCTAACGTAGTACAGGGCGTCGTTGGGTTTGCCGGTCCGAACGGCCCGGACGGCCTTGGCGTGGTACTCCACCGCGCTGGCCGATCCACCCGGCGTCGACGACACCCGCTTGCGCTGCTCCTCGTTCAACACCACCCCGGCCGACTCGAGCACCGCCTTCGTAGCCGCCTCGAGAAGCCCCTTCACCGTGGGCGCTTGCACCGTCCTGGTGTAGTCCCTGTCGGCCAGTTTCGTGTGGCGCACACGGATCTTCAGGTCAAACGTGCCCTCGGCATTGACCCCCACCGCCCCCGTCGCCGCCCAGTCCGCACCGATCAGCCCCGCAATCCGCAGGATCTGTTCGGGCGGCGGTGCCGATGCGCGTCGCATGCGCGCCATGACGCCTGCCGTCCGCGTGGCCGAAACGGCCGAGGCCCCCCCGCTCCGACGCAGCCGAGCCCGCAGGCCCTCCGAAACCGCCAGGGCCACCCAGGACGTCTCATCCTTGCCGTCGCTTGAACGGAAATCCGGTACGAAAAATCGGGGCGGGCGCGCCGGCAAGCTCGCCACCGCACCCCCGAGCGCTGCCAACGGACACAGTCCAGCAAGCAGCACCGCCCAGACCGACGTGTGCCGTCGGCGTGGACCCGTCATCGTCCGCGTCATCGTCCTGTCCCCTGGCCAGCGCGGAAACCGCTCAAGAGCATACCGGATTCCCTCGCCACAGGCGAACGGAATCCCGCGACGCCGGACCGGGACGGGGGTTTGCGCGTCAGGGATTCGCTTCGGGCGTGTCCTCGTCCGTATGGGTGTCTGTCACGGGCAGTCGATGCGTCGGCAGGGACCAGACCGACTCGGCGCGGCCGTCCCTGGGACGCGACAAGGTCTGCCACGGTCTGGCCGACCAATGCCGGCCCGCCCGTTCGGGATTGGCGGACGCCGGCGGCACGTCGATCCACAGGCCATCCGCCGGTTGGGACGCCGCCGCGACGGGCCGACCACCCGGGGACGTGTCGTCTTTCGACACCGCGGGCGGCTCAACAAACGAGGCCAGCTCGCCCTCGCCGAGCAAGGTCGTCACTTGCAGATCATCGTCGACCGGCTGACTGGTCGCCGTTGGGGTCGGTTGGGTCGTGGCCGCCTCCTCGACCACCGGCAACGGGATCGAAACGCCGACACCGACGTTCCCGGCACGATCGCGGGCGTCTCCACGAAGCTTGAGGGACATGCCGACCGCG
>CAYOGX010000653.1:0-3809 GCA_964403235.1 uncultured Planctomycetales bacterium
GATCCCCAAGATCTGCGGCGCGGCCCGGCGGTACGAGTTGATCGGCGACGAGCGATACGGCCTGATTACCCGCTTCTTCTGGGACATCGTCGTCAACACGCGCTCCTACTGCACCGGCGGCAGCAACCGGGCGGAGCACTGGGGCGAGCCGAACGAGCTGGCCGACACGCTGTGCGGGACCAACCAGGAATGCTGCACCACGTACAACATGCTTAAGGTTACGCGCTACCTGATCCGCTGGATGGGCGATCCCAAGTACGCCGACTACTACGAGCGGGCGTTCTACAACGGCATCCTCGGCACGCAGCATCCCCAGACCGGCATGTTGATGTACTTCGTACCGCTGGCCGCCGGTAGCCGAAAGGCCAAGGACGGTCGCGGCTACAGCACGCCCACCGATTCGTTCTGGTGCTGCACCGGCACAGGCATCGAGTCGTTCGCCAAGCTCGGCGACAGCATCTACTTCCACGACCGCAGCGGCATCTACGTCAACCTGTTCATCCCGTCGACGCTCGATTGGCCCGAAGCCGGCGTCCGGCTCGAGCAGCAGACGCGGTTCCCCCAGGAGGATCGAACCACGTTCATCGTCCACACCGGCGAGCCGAAGACGGGCACGCTCAACGTCCGCGTGCCGTACTGGGCCGGCAGGGGGGTCGAGGTGAAGGTCAACGGCCAACCGGTGGACGTCCAGGCGCGCCCGACGTCCTACCTCACCCTCGAGCGGGAATGGGCCGACGGCGACAAGGTCGAGGTCCGAATGCCGATGGGCCTGCACGCCTGCCCGATGCCCGACGATCCCGAGCTAATGGCGATCATGTACGGGCCGGTCGTGCTGTGCGGGTTAACCGAGGAGCCGCGCTATTTCGTGGCCGACGCGAAGGACCTGGACGCGTGGATCAAGCCCGTCGAGGGCGAGCCGCTGACGTTTCGCACGACGGGCCAGCCGACGGATGTCACGTTCATCCCGTTCTACAAGGTGCTCGACGAGGCCTACGGCGTGTATTGGCCGGTCGTCAAGGCCGGCAGCGAGCGGCACAAGAAGATCCTGGCTGCTGAAGAAGACCGCCGAAAGCGCGAGGCGCGAATCGTCGACCGCGTGCTCGCCAACGACAAAGCTTCGGAATCCGCGCACAACCTGAAGGGCGAGAAGACCGCGTCGGGTCCGCATAGGGGCAAGGGTTGGCGGCACGCACCGGACGGTTGGTTCAGTTGGGACCTCAAGGTCCTGCCCGACGCGCCGATGACGCTCATTTGCACCTACTGGGGCAGCGACGTCCCGCCGCGGACGTTTGATGTCCTCGTCGACGACAAGGTCATCGCCACACAGTCACTGGACCGCAACAAGCCCGGCGAGTACTTCGAGGTCGAGTACAAGATCCCGGCTGACCTGACGCGTGGCAAGGCGAAGGTCACCGTCAAGTTCCGCGCCCACAAGGGCAACACCGCCGGCGGCGTGTTCGAGTGCGCGACGCTGAAACCGGAGTGATTCCGCGTCGCTACTGAGCGGGATGGGTGGCCCATGGCTTTAGCCTTGGGGGACGCGAATTCCGATTCGAATTCGTGTCCCCCACCTCTCAAGAGGTGGGCCACCCTACCTGTACCATCTGTTCAAGTGTTTCTACAGGGAGCTTACACGTTCTCGGGCACCTCGAATCCCTTTCGATAGTCACGCGTGAGATACGGGTTGGCCTCGCTGGCTCCTTCGCCGACGAATTTCTCGGTCTTCGGGTCGAACGTGAGCGTCCGGCCGAGACGGTACGCAATGTTGCCGATCTGGAACGGGACCGCCGACAGGTGCCCCTCGATGATGTCGGCGTTGAGGTCCTCGACCTTGCGGCTGCGGACGGCCACGATGAAGTTCTCGAAGTGGTTGCCGGACCCGCCGGGCCCGCCGACCTCGGGGAACTTGTACCCGGCCGCCTGTGTGGTGGCCGCCTTGTTGCCGTAGGGCTTGCCGACCTTCCTTCCTCCTCGGGCCGTGTAGGCCTCCTTCCAACCGGCCATGTACCCTTGGGAGCCGTAGAAGAGGTTGCCGACGTACTCGCCCGCCTCGCCGTTGGTGGCTCGCCCGCGGACCTCGATCACCATCATCTTGCCGTCTTCGTAGGTGAGTGTGGTGATCTGGGTGTTGGGCGTCTGTCCCTGGTCCTCATAGCCGAACCGCCCGCCCATCGAGGCCACCTTGACCGGGTGGGTCTTCTTGCCCAGACCCCACCGCGCCTTGTCGACCTCGTGGACGCCCTGGTTGCCGACGTCGCCGTTGCCGAAGTCCCAGAACCAGTGCCAGTTGTAGTGGACCAGGTTGGCGTGGTAGGGCTGCTCCTTGGCCGGGCCCAGCCACAGGTCGAAGTGCACGTTCTTGGGCGGCGGGCCCGTGTCCCGTGACCTGATGGAGTCCCGCTGCTTATAGCACAACGAACGTGCCATGTAGACGTCACCGATCAGCCCTGCATAGAGCTTGGAGACGGCACTGCGGATGCCGCCGCTCGACCGGCTCTGCGTGCCCACCTGGACGATGCGCTTGTACTTGCGGGCGGCCTCGACCATCTTTCGACCCTCGCGGACGCACCACGACGCGGGCTTCTCGACGTAGACGTCCTTGCCCGCCTGGCAGGCCCAGATCGTGCCCAACG
This sequence comes from uncultured Planctomycetales bacterium, assembly GCA_964403235.1. Classification (GTDB taxonomy): domain Bacteria; phylum Planctomycetota; class Phycisphaerae; order UBA1845; family JAFGLZ01; genus JAFGLZ01. The sequence goes on from CAYOGX010000653.1 coordinate 2,634, forward strand.
CGTGCCAGTGGTTGGGCGTCGCGAACGAGAACGCGTCGATGGACTTGTCGTCCATCAGCTTGCGCATGTCGACCTCGGCGCGGGGCTTCTTGCCGCGGACCTTCTCGACGGATTGGGCACGGGCGGCGAGGACGTGTTCGTCGATGTCGCACACGGCCACGACGTCCACGCCTTTCTTCCTCATCTTCAGGAATTCGTTGATGTGCGACCGGCCCCGGCTCCTGATACCCGCGCACGCGACGCGAATCTGCTCGTTTGCGCCCGTCACGCCATAGGCCGGTCCCGCCACCGAGGCCACTGCGGCTGCTCCCGCGGACCGCTTGAGAAACGTTCGACGATCAATCGGGTTCATGATCTTGCTCCATTCGATCAGAAGGCCAACAGAAACACAGGTGATGCCCCAGGCCCCACCTCAACGAGCTGCCGGAGGGCGGTATCACACACACGCTCCCCGCTCGAACACGCCAGGTTAGCAGAACCAGACCAGCGGCGAAACCCCCGTCCTTTGACGGCGCCACGCAGGCGTGCATCGTGGCCATCGGGGCGGTCGTGTGGTATGGGTTGGGTGGCCCGCCTCTTGAGAGGCGGGGGACACGAATTCGGACGGGAATTCGCATCCTCATCCTAACGGCATGGGGTCGCCGCGGCCAAAGCCATGGGGTGCCGATGGTCGCTCGCTTGCCCTCATCGCGTCGGCGCTGATTGCGAAGCGGGGGCCGTCGCGGATCTCGGCGGCGTCAATCTCAGCGTCCCGACGACCTGGACACAGGTCGCCCCCACCAGCTTGTCCACCACCGTGACGCGCAACGTGTACTCGCCTGGCGGCAGGTCGGCCGGCGGTTCCAGAGCCTGGACCAGCAAGAGCTCTTGCTGCCACGGACCCCTGCTCTGCTCAATCCTCTCGTCTTGGTTTTCATAGACCGTTCTTGCCTTTGAGTCCAACAGCTCGATCTTCTGGTGGAACTGGGCACGATATTGCTTGTCTTTCGTCGGTGCCGCGGCAAAGCCACTCACTTCGCAATAGAGGAGGGCATGGTTCCGCTTCCCGGCCGGGAGCTGCATCAGCGGATCGAGCTCCTTGTACCTGCCCAGCCCTGCCACTTCCGAGCAGAGCTTGGCTCGGGTGATCTTCAGCGGCCTCGACCGCCTGATCGGCTTCCGGGCTGGACGTCGGAC
>CAYOGX010000654.1:0-3801 GCA_964403235.1 uncultured Planctomycetales bacterium
AGTTTGGTCACGTTTCCCGATTAAGTTCCGGACATGCCCCTCGGATGGCCGCAAGGAAGCTCTTGGCCTTGTCCACGGCCGTCTTCGCGCTCTGCGGGGTCACCTGTGCCACTCCGCCGTAGTCACCCGTCTCGCGCAAATCCATGAGCAAGTCGTAGTCACGGCCCATCTGCGTGTCCAACTCGCCGGTTCGAACCAGTTCTCGATGCAACGCCGCGCGGATGGCTGAGTGCTTCGCATACGTCTGGCCGCGTAGAGCGAACAACGCCGTCAGCGCATGAAATGTTGCGTAGTAGGCCCGCGACGCCGCGGAATCGGGATCGGTGTCGGCGAGTTGTGCTGCGGACGCCAGAGCGCGGAGTGCACGTTGCCACTCGGCGTCCGCAAACTGCTTCATACCGTGACCCCTTCGGAGCGAACGCGTCGATACAAGGGGCATTCGACGGTCTCGTATTCGCCTGCCTCAGCCGGCTTTGCACTGATGCGGCGTCCGATCTGAAGGGAGAGAGGATAGAGCACGTCGAGATTGGCTTCCAGGTCTTGTCCGTAGTCCACGGGGCCTTCCAGCAACACCAGAAGGTCAATGTCGCTGTCGGGCCTCGACTGTCCGCGGGCTTCCGAACCGTACAGCACCACACCGCGCAGCCGATGGCCGTGCTTCGCCTCCAGGCGAGCCCTGATCTCCTTGAGAATCTGCTCCCTGGTCAACTGACTGTCAGGTTTTTCACAGCCCACAATTCTACCCTATGATATATTCTACAGCACCCGCGCGACCTGGACAACGGCACATTCCTTGTTGGTCGGCTGCGTGGTATGAGAACTTGGCGCATCAAGACGCACCCCACGCGCCACCGGCCTGTTGTCCTGGCCAGGCATGTGCTACGCTGCAAGGATGGCACGGAAGTTCACGCTTAAGGCGCGGCGGGCGACGGACGATCTGGACTTCGCCGCGGACCTCAACGACGAACAGCTCGAGGTCGTGACCGCGCCGGGCGGGCCGATGCTGGTCGTGGCCGGGGCCGGCAGCGGCAAGACGCGGGCGCTCACCTACCGGCTTGCCTGGCTGGTGCACAGCGGCATCGACCCCTCCCGGATCCTGCTGGTGACGTTCACCAACCGGGCGGCCAGGGAGATGCTCCATCGCGTCGAGCTGTTGATCAAGCAGGGCACCCGCAGCATCTGGGGCGGGACGTTCCACCACATCGCCAACCGCATCCTCCGCCAGCACGGCAACCTGCTGGGGATCGATCCGGACTTCACCATCCTCGACCGCGAGGACGCGCGGGACCTGATGGGCACGTGCGTGACCGATGCGGGCATCCCCACCAAGGAACGGCGTTTCCCGCGCAAGCGGGTGCTGGTCTCGATATCGAGCTTCGTGCAGAACACACTCGAGCCGCTCGATCGCGTGCTGGCCAGGCGCTACCCCATGTTCCAGGACGACTGCGACGCGATCGCCAAGGTGCTCGACCTGTACGAGACGCGGAAGCGACAGGGCCAGCTCCTCGACTACGACGACCTGCTCAGCGCGTGGCTGACGCTGCTCGTCGAGCACGAGAACGTGCGCGACCTGCTGGCCGGTCAGTTTCAGCACCTCCTGGTCGACGAGTACCAGGACACCAACGCCATCCAGGGCAAGATCGTGGACCTGCTGGCGGCCAGGCACCGCAACGTCTGCGTGGTCGGCGACGACTCACAGAGCATCTACAGCTTCCGCGGCGCGAGCTTCGAGAACATCATCCGGTTCAAGGAGCGTTACGCCGACGCCCGCGAGTTCCGGCTGGAGACGAACTACCGCTCGACGCCCGAGATCCTGGCGCTCGCCAACGTGAGCGTCGCCAACAACACGCGGCGGCTGCCGAAGAACCTCCGCGCGGTCCGGCCCTCGGGGCTCAAGCCGGCCGTCGTCACCTGCCACGACCATTTCGTGCAGGTGCGGTTCATCGCCGAGTACATCCTGAACCTGCTCGAAGAGGGCCGCAAGCTGACCGACCTCGCCGTGCTCTACCGCAGCCACTGGCATTCGCTGGAGATCCAGCTCGAGCTGCAACGGCGGAACATCCCGTTCCAGGTGCGGGGTGGGCTGCGGTTCTTCGAGCAGGCGCACATCAAGGACGTGCTGGCGCACCTGCGTCTGGTCCACAACCCGCGGGACGAGCTGGCGTGGCTGCGCGTGCTGCCGATGCTTCCAAGGGTGGGACCGGTGCTGTCGCGCCGCCTATGGACGCACGTCTCGGCGCAGGACGACCCGATCAAGGCCGCGCTCGCCAAGCCCGCCGAAAACCTGTTCCCGCCCAGCGCCAGGGGCGTGTATGCCAAGTTCGCCCAATTGCTTGCCAAGCTCGCCGAGCTCGACTCGCCGGCCGAGATGATCGACCGGTTGATGGAAGAGTCCTACGACGACTACCTGGTCTCGCACTATGACGGACCGCAGCTTCGGCGGGAGGACATCCGTGGCCTGACGAACTTCGCCGGACAGTACAACACGCTCGAGGCGTTTCTGGCCGACGTGGCGCTGTCGGGCGAGTTCTCGGGCGAGACGGTTGTCACCGGGCCGGACGAGTGGGAGTTCGTCGTGCTGTCGACGGTCCACCAGGCCAAGGGGCTCGAGTGGCCGGTGGTGTTTGTCCCGTGGCTGGCGGACGGGCGCTTCCCCACGGACATGGCCATCAACACGCAAGAGGAACTGGAAGAGGAACGCCGCGTCTTCCACGTGGCCGTCACCCGGGCCAAGGACGAGATCTACCTCGTTATGCCGCAGATCTACCGCACCCGAGGCCGAGGCCTGGTCATGATGAAGCCCAGCCGGTTCCTGACCGAGCTGACCGAAGACGTGACCGAGCCGATGGAGCTGGACGAGGGCCTACCGCACATGACCGTGGGTTCGCAGTTGCCCGACGCCGCCAAGGGCGCCGACGCGCCCAAGGCCCTGCCACCGGGCGATGACGACTGACCGCCCACGAAAGGAGCGTTTGATGACCGACATTCCCGAGACGTCGCGCGCGGTGGTGTATGACCCGGACACGGGCGGGTTGGACGTGCGGCGGTTCGCGATTCGCCCTGTGCGCCCCGGCGAGATCCTGGGGAAAAGGGGTCAGGCTACTTTTTCTCAGCCAACGGGACGCCGGGGAGCGTCGCCAGCACGCCCGGTTGGCGCCGAGCGAGACGCTTGTGCTGCACGCACCCGGCGCTGAAAAGTAGCCTGACCCCTTTTTTCCTTTTTCCATGCCACCCATCGGCGGGTGGAGACTGACCACTCGGGAAAGGACCGTTCGATGGCCGACATAGCCCAGACGTCGCGCGCGGTGGTGTATGACCCGGACATGGGCGGGTTGGACGTGCGGCCGTTCGCGATCCGCCCTGTGCGCCCCGGCGAGATCCTGGTGCGGGTCACGCTGAGCGCGATCTGCGGGTCCGACCTGCACACGATCTCGGGCCGACGCCGACCGAAAGGACCCATCATCCTGGGACACGAGATCTGCGGGACGGTGGCGGCGCTGGGCGAAGGTGTGACGCGCGACGCGGCCAGCGAACGGCTGTCGGTCGGCGATCGCGTCACGTGGAGCATCGCCGCGAGCTGTGGCCGGTGCTTCTACTGCACGCACGCGATTCCGCAGAAGTGCGAATCGTTGTTCAAATACGGCCACGAGAGCATCGACGCCGACCCGCCGCTGAACGGCGGGTTCGCGGAGTACGTCTACCTGGTGCCCGGGACGGCGGTCTATCGCGTGCCGCCCGATCTGAACGACGACACGGTCGTGTTTGCCAACTGCTCGCTGGCGACGATGGCATCGGCCGTTC
>CAYOGX010000655.1:0-3799 GCA_964403235.1 uncultured Planctomycetales bacterium
GGCCACGAGTGTGACCAGGAAAACGAACGTCATGCTGCCGCTCGGCGGATCGGCCGTCGGCACGGGCCTGAATTGCCACCCCGACTACGCCCGCCTGACCGTGCAGCGATTGGCCGACGCGACCGGGCTGCCGTTCGTCGTGGCCGATCACCTGCCCTCGGCCATGCAGAGCCAACTGCCCGCGGCCGCCTATTCGGGTCGGCTGCGCGACCTGGCCATGGAGCTGGGTCGGATCGCCAACGACCTGCGATTGATGAGCAGCGGCCCGACCAGCGGTATCGGCGAGATCCGGCTGCCGGCGGTCCAACCCGGCTCGTCGATCATGCCCGGCAAGATCAACCCGGTCATGTGCGAGTGCCTCAACATGATCTGTTTCCGCGTGCAGGGCAACGACCTGTCGGTGAGCCAGGCGGCCGGCGCGGGACAGTTTGAGCTGAACGTCATGATGCCCGTTATCGCCCACTGCGTGTTGGAATCGCAGGCGATTCTGACGAACTACCTGCCGGCCTTCCGCACGAAGTGCATCGAGGGCATCGAGGTCGACGAGGCCGCCTGCCGCCGCTACGTGGAGCGCACCGTCGGGCTGGGCGCCGCGCTGAACCCGGTGATCGGCTACGAACGGGCCGCCCAGGTGGTCAAGCATGCGGTGGCCAACGATCTGACGATCCGCGAGGCCGCGGCGGCGTTCGACGACATCGACCCGGCCGACGTCGAGGCGGCGCTGGCCAACTGGCTGCCCCCGGCGCGATAGCAGACTCGGCGAAGGGGTGATCGTGATGACATCGCCACCCGATCCATGGAAGCGCGCCCCCCTCTGGCTATGCCTGCTGGCCCCGACCTTAGCCGGCGGGTTGGGTTGGGGAATTCGTGGACAGTACGGCCACGAGAGCGGGGCGATGGTCCCGGGTGTGCTGATCGCGTTGATGATCGGGGTGTCGATGCTGCGATCGGCCAGCGGGCTGCGGTTGGCGCGGTTCGCCGCCCTGGCTGCGGTGGGTTTCAGCTTCGGCGGGTCGATGACGTACGGTCAGACGCTGGGCCTGTCGCAAGATGCCGCCATCCGCGAGGTGGGCTACTGGTGGGGCCTGCTCGGCACGACGATCAAGGGGGGCATCTGGATCGGGCTGGCCGGGGCGTTCATGGGCATCGGACTCAGCCGGAAACGCTACGGCGCGCTCGAGATGGCGGTGCTCTTGCTCGTCATGATCGGGCTGTGGTTCGTCGGCGTGTGGTTGCTGAACCGCCCGCTCGATGCGGCCAGCGGGAAGATCCCGGAGATCTACTTCAGCGACTACTGGAACGAAGGCAAGCCCGACTGGAAACCCAGGCAGGAACTGTGGGGCGGATTGTCGTTCGCGCTGGTGGGGATGCTCGCCTACCTCGCGGTGATCCGTCGGGACGCGCGGGCCGTCGGTCTGGCGTTCTTGGGCCTGCTGTTCGGCGGCGCCGGGTTCACCGCCGGCCAGAGCCTGCAGGCCTACTGCGCTTGGCACCAGCCGTTCTCCGAGGGCGTCGCGCGCTATATCGACGCCTGGAAGATCATGGAGGTCACGTTCGGGCTGATCGCGGGGCTCGGCATGGCCGTCGGCTGCCTGCTGCTCTACAGCCGCCAGCGTCTCGACCGCCTGGAAGACGAGGTCACCCTGTCGCCGCTGACCGAAATCGTGCTGTTTGTGCTCATGGTCGATGCAATGTGCATCTGGAACCTCCGTATGTACCACGGGTTCGACGTGATCGCCGACGTCGCCCTGACCATGGGCGTGATCCCGATCGCCTGTATCGTCGGCGGGCGATGGTGGCCGTACCTGGGCGCAACGGTCTATGTCCTCGTCCCCATTGCCGGCAAGACGGTCAGCAGCGCCGTATTCACGCAGGGCGTGTTTGACGAGGGAACGGGCGTGACGCTACTGTTGCGATTGCCGTTGCTGGTCATGCTGGTGACGGGGCTGGTGGCGATGCGGTGGGGCGAACGAGACCCCGCCGGCAGATCGTCGACGCGCCTGATGCTGCTCGTCTCGCTGTGGGTCTACACGCTGCTGAGCAACTCGCAATCCCTCTTCCAGCGGAGGCTGTTCTATCCCACAGCGCAGCAATGGGAGAAGGCGGGGGGGTATTTGGGTCTGGTGGCCGATTCCTTGCGGTCGGCGCTGGTCGTCGAGCTGACGTTCTTCGGCCTGGCGGTGATCTTGACGGTGCTGTTGTGGCGGGCGTCGAGGGCCGCGGCGATCAGGCCGGCGCCAACGCGATGAGGGTCTGATGAAGACCTGCACTCAATGCGGCAGCCCAAACGATGAGACGCTCAGTAGGTGCGCCCGCTGCGGTGCCAAACTACCGCATGGGCCCGCCGACCAGCGCCAGCCCACCGGTGACGTCGCAACCAAACGCCCCGAGAACCACATGTCCTTGGCTGTCCTGGCGGCGCTGCTGTTCGTCCCGTTTGGGTTGTGGGCGCTCGTTCACGCCGCACAGATCAGGGGTCAGTATGCCGCCGGCGAACGCGACCGCGCCCGGCGGGCGGCCCAACGCGCCAAGCGGTGGGCCCACGCGGGCATCGTCACCGGACTGATCGTCGACACGCTCCTGGTGCTGGCCGCGCGTTTGGCCTGAGGGTCAGAATCGGTCCTGGGGGTCACAACACGTCACCGAAGAACTCGAACAGGATCTCGGCCACCGCCGCCTGGCCCGCCGCATTGGGATGCACGCCGTCCGGTACCAAGTCGTGCCAGTTCTCGACCTGCTGAAACGCGCGGAACACGTTGACGACCCGCACGTCCTTCTTCTTGCCGATCTGGTGGCTGATCCGAACGTAGCGTTCCACCAGGCCGTTGAGCCCGCGCTCGCGATAGTACGGCAGGTGGGCCAGCCCGTAGTGCCGGCTCATCGGCACGGGCGTCATCAACACCGGGTGGGCCTTGACTGCCGTAATCCGTCCGATCATCTCGACCAGGTTGTTCTCGAACTGCTCCGGCACGACGCGAGGGAACGGCGCCGGCGGCCCCCACGGCCTGAAGAACCCCGCGTCGTTCACGCCGAACATGATCGTCACCCAGTGCGGCTTGTGTCGCAGCACGTCCCGCTCCATGCGGTGCAACGCCAACGATGTGATGTCACTGTCGGCGCCCGCGTTGATGACCGTCACGTCCCGACCGAGCTCGTCCCGCAGCCGACGCTGCAACACCTTGCGGTAGGTCTTCGCTTCGGTCACGCCCTCGCCGGCCAGGCCGCGCGTGATCGAGTCGCCGAAAGCCACGATCCTCAGTGCCGGTCGTTTCTTCGTCATGGTTACCATCATCCCTCATTTGTGCCGTCACGCACAAGGCGTAGGGCCGATTGTGCCAGCAGGTCGGTGTGCGTGAAGGCCCGGCCGCGAACCGGGAAAACGAATCGGACGGGTTGCTGAACAGCCGACTGCGCCGGACGGCAACATCGTCCGTGGCGTGACGGTGTCTGCCAGGCGTGTGTTCTTTTCGACCCCCTGAGCGAATCAGGCGGTAGCGCGGGTGGTCGGTGCGCCTTTTCCTACTGTCGGGACCGCGCAATCAGCACGCCCGGGTTTCTGGGAGACGGTGGGGCGAACAGGACGAAGGCAGCCGAGGCCAGGACCGCTGCCGCCAAGAGCATCCCTCGACGGACGCTCCGGTCGCAGACCCAATCGACCCAGGTCTCGAATTGGAGCCATCTCTGCGGTACGTACCTCAGCCGGCCGCTCCCCATGCCTGACTGCGACACACCCGAGGCGGTCTCGACGCACTCGCCCGAAGCCACGGCTTCAAGAACTGGGCTGCACTAAAGACGCACG
>CAYOGX010000656.1:0-3794 GCA_964403235.1 uncultured Planctomycetales bacterium
GCGGCACCTGACCGAAACGGGCCAGCACGTCGTTGCCCATCGGCAGCATCAGCCACCCAAACAGGCACGAGGCGTGCACCGGCGAGTAGCTGTTGCCCGGATTGTGAAACCACAGCGGGATGACGCTGATGCCGCCGTCTTGCAGCCAGCGTGCCGGCAGGGCCAGGTGGTAGACGAGCGCGTCGGTGGCCAACGCCGGTGTATTGCGCGCTATGAAGATGGCGGACAGGACGAACGCGACCGCAAGCACGGTCACGACCATGGCCGCCGTCGCATCGGGTCTGCGATTGGCGCGGGGGATTCCGTCGGGGGATCCGTTTTGGCGGCGACCGGCCGTGAAGACGCCAACCGCGCCGGCCATCACCAGGACCACCGCCGTCGCTGCCGTCACGTTCAGCGCGCCCAGCCAGCCGAGCCCGCACACGATCGTGGCGACGATGGCGGCGTACCACAGGATCAGGTCGATCGCCCGTTCGACCCGATCGCTCGACGACGACCACAGCAGGACCATCCGGTGGGACGTCCACAGAACGGCGCCGTTTAGGACGATAGCAAGAACCAGACGGAACTCAGCCGCGTCGACGATGGCCACAGACGTCGCCTCGTGATCAGACGGCGGTCCCGCACCGCCGTCGGCAAGGTAGGTTCGCGAACCGCACCGAGATGTCTACTCGATCCCCAGGGCGGCCAGCCACCGTTCGGCATCGATGGCGGCCTTGCAGCCCATGCCGGCGGCCGTGACGGCCTGACGGTAGGTCTCGTCGGCCACGTCACCTGCGGCGAACACGCCTTCCACGCTCGTCGTGGTTCGTTCGGTATCCGTCAGCTTGACGTAGCCCTTCTCGTCGAGGTCGAGTTGGCCGGCCACGAACTGCGTCGTCGGCGTGTGCCCGATGGCCATGAACAGCCCGCCCACGGGCAGGTCGCGCTGCTCGCCCGTCTTGACGTTCTTCAGCCGAACCGCCTCGATGTGGTCCTGCCCGAGCACGTCCAACGGGATCGAGTCCCAGACGATCTCGATCCTCTCGTTGTCGAACGCCCGTTGCTGCATCACCTTGCTGGCGCGGAGCTGGTCGCGGCGGTGGATGACGTAGACCCTGGACGCGAACTTGGTCAGGTAGAGCGCCTCCTCGATGGCCGAATCGCCCCCACCCACGACCGCCAGTTCCTTGTCGCGGAACAGCGGCAGCGCACCGTCACAGATCGCACACGCGCTGACCCCGCCCCCCGACTGGGCCAGGCGCTGCTCGTTTTCCAGCCCCAGCCAGTTGGCCCGCGCGCCCGTGGCGACGATCACCGCGTGCGATCGGATCAGCTCGTCCGTGTTGTCCCACAGTTGGAACGGCCGGCTCGAGAAGTCCACCCGAGCGATGTCACGCGTCACGATACGAACGTCGAAGCGCTTCGCCTGAGCGCGAAACTGCATCATCATCTCCGGCCCGCCGATCCCCTCGGGAAACCCCGGGTAGTTCTCCACTTCAGTGGTGAACATCAACTGTCCGCCGGGGATCTCGTTCAGCGCCCCGATCCGCTTGGGTTGCCCCTCGTAGACCACTGGGCCGAGATTCGCGCGGGCCGCGTAGATGGCGGCCGTCCATCCCGCCGGACCGGAACCGATGATCGTGACCTTCTCAACCTCAACACCATCGGACATTGCTCTTGATCCTCGCCTACATGCCAACCACCATTTCGAACGTCGCTGTGCGGCTACACCAGCGAACGCAACAGGTCGATGCCCGCCTGCACGTCGCCCAGCCGGTTGTCGCCGCCCTCCCGCTCGATCACCAGCGGGCCCGCGTACCCGTACGATTTCAGCTTGGCGACGATCTGCGGGATGTCGGCCTCGCCCGTGCCCAAAACCACCTCCTCGCCCCATTCCGTGCCCGGGGCGCTCGACCACGTGGCGTCTTTGGCGTGGATGTGGGCGATGTGATCCTTCAGGACGTCAACGGCCTCGGTCGGCTTGCCCACGCCGTACAGGATCATGTTGGCCGGGTCGAAGTTCACGCGGATGTTGTCCCGCCCGACCGCGCCGATGAAATCGAGCAACGCCTCGGGCGGTTCCTGCCCCGTCTCCATTGCCAGAATGATCCCCTTCTCGCCCAACGCGTCGGTGACCTGCTTGAGCCGATCGACCATCGTGGCGTGCGCCGCGTCCGCCTTGTCGTGCGGCACGAACCCGATGTGCGTCATCAGCATCGTCGCACCGAGCTTGACCGTGATGTCGCGGACGCGCAGCGTCAACTTGAACCGCTCGTCCCAGTACTCGTCCGGCAGGTAGCCGCCGGTCTTGGCGATCTGGGCGATCGACGAGTAGTCCTCGGTCGCATAGCCGATGCAGGTCGCGCTGACCTCGAGCCCCGCGTCGTTGACGGCCGCCAGGACCGCGTCATCGTTGGCCTCGTCCGCGACCGACGTATCGAAGAACCCCACCTGTATCAGCCCCAACCCGAGCTGCTCGGCGGTCATCTTGCACGCCGACGCCAGGTCCGGCTGCTTGAGCGACCAACTGCACACGCCAATATCGAACGGTTTCATCGCTGTCTCCCAGTGATCCTCATCTGACCAGACGATTGCCCACGGCCGCGCCCATTATAGGTTGGCCCCTCGACGCCGCAACTGGCCGCAGGCGGCCTCGATGTCCGAACCGCGGCTGGCGCGGATGTGGGCGTTCGCGCCGGCCTTTTTCAGGACCTCGGCGAAGGCATGCGCCGCCTCGTCGCTCGGCCGTTCATACCCCAGCCCGCTCACCGGGTTGTAGCGGATCAGGTTCACGTTGCATCGCATCTGACGGGCCACCGCGGCGAGCCGCCGCGCCTGCGTGGGACGGTCGTTCACGCCGGCCAGCAAAACGTACTCGAGCGTGACCTCCCGGCCGGTGCGATCGAAGTAATCTCTGGCTGCGTCCACCAGGTCGTCGATGGACGTTCGCTCGGCCCAGGGGACGATCTCGCGGCGGAGCGCGTCGTTCGGCGCATGCAGCGAGATGGCCAGATTGATCTGGAGCCCCTCGCCTGCCAGGCGTCGAATCTGCTTGGCCAGGCCGATCGTGCTCAACGTGATCCGCCGGGCACCGATGTTCGGGCCCCACTCGGCGTTGAGCGTGCGGATTGCCGCCACGGTCGCATCGTAGTTCGCCAGCGGCTCGCCGATGCCCATGAACACCACGTGACTGATCCGCTGATCCTCGGGCAGTTGCCGCCACGCCTGCATCACCTGCTCGACGATCTCGCCCGCGGTCAGGTTCCGCTCCAACCCGTCCGACCCGCTGGCGCAGAACGTGCAACCGACCGGGCACCCCACCTGCGTGCTGACGCAGACCGTCCGCCGCGAATCGGCCGGGATCATCACGCACTCGCTGGCGGCCCCGTCCGGCCAGCGGAGCAGCAGCTTGAACGTCCCGTCCTTCGATCGATCGTCTCGTTCGATCTGCGAGGTGTAGATGACGATCTCGGCGGCCAGGCGCTCGCGCAGCACCTTGCTCAGATTGGTCATCTCGTCGAAGGAGGCCGCTCGCCGCTGGTAGACCCATCGGAGGACCTGATCCGCGCGGTACCGTTCCAGGCCCACCTCGGTGGTCCATTCGACCAACCGAGGCCTGTCCAGATCCAGCAGATGGAGCGCTTCGTCGGCCATGGAGCACCCGTTCTCAATTCCAGGGCATCGTAGGCCGATGCGCGATCTTCACACAAGCCCCAACCGGCGCCATCATCCTGTCAAACGCGCCTGGATCGGGGGAAGGGGTGGCCCATGGCTTTAGCCGTGGGGGACACGAATCCCCCTTCGAATTCGTG
>CAYOGX010000657.1:0-3793 GCA_964403235.1 uncultured Planctomycetales bacterium
GCCAAGGTCTGGGAGACCGAACGCATGGACTTCGGCAACACCGTCACCGCGCTGCCCATCGTGGGCGATTTCGACGCAGACGGCAGGCCGGAGCTGGCGTTCCTGCCCTGGTGGCACCTGGTGATCGTGGACGCTGCCACAGGCAAGCTCGAGGACCGATGCCGATTTACCAAGGGACGAAGCTACGGCTACTTCGGCGTGCACGATCTCGACGGCGACGGCAAGAGCGAGTTCGTCGTGCAGGCGGATTTCGCCAAGCACGTTGACGTGCTGGGCTATCGCGACGGCAAGGTCGAGTTGCTGTGGCAGCGGAACATCGAGCTGGACATCTCGAACCCCCAGACGATCCTCCGCGTGAACCCGAACACCGTGGCCGACGTCGACGGCGATGGCCGGCTCGAGGTCCTGATCAACCTGTACAACGCCGCTGACGACGGGCGATGGCACGTGTCCGTCCACGACGGCATGACCGGTCAGGTAAAGTATGACCTGACCGACGAGCATCTCGACGGCGTGACCGACGTCGACGGTGACGGTTCGGCCGAGCTGCTGACGTCACGGACGACGAGCTGGGTCGTGCCCGCGTTCGGTCCGATTCGGGTGGGCGGCTTGAAGAACGGGCATCCCACCACGTTGTGGGAGCGGGCCGACGCCGGCTGGCAGACGTGGGACACGCCCATGCCGTTGCACGTGAACAGCGGCGCGACGTACGGGCGTCGAACGGTCCTGGCCCGGCCAATGGAGAACGGCACGGCCGTCGTCCTGCGAAGGCTTGTTCCCGACAGACCCGACGAGACCACCATATCGGTCGCGACCTGGTCCGAAGGCGGGCTCCACGAGCGCACGACCGTCCAGGGCCGGCGGCTCGAGGGCCTGGCGCTCGACGACCGCGGCAACCTGTTGTTTCGCGGCGTTAGCCGGCCAGGCGCGCCGGGCAGGCTCCAGGTCCGCGGCGGTCGCGTTCGCGCGATCCGTTTCCAAAGACAGGGCGTGTCTGCGGGTACGGCCGTGGCGGCCCGTGCCGATGATCGCGCCCGAGCGGTCGTTGTCGTTCAAGGCAGCGGCGAAGAACTGGTGGCCTTCCATCCGCCGCGCGGGGATCGGCAATCGAAGGAGATCTGGCGCATCCCCGGCCGCGGGCAGGGCGCCGCCTGGCCCGGTACGTTGGGGCCGGTGCTTGCTGACCTTCGAGCCGATGGCGGCCGGCAGGTCATCTATGCCGCCGCCGCCCCGAGCGGCTGCGGGCGGCTGGTGGCGGCTGACTTGGCGGGACGCGAGGTGTGGCATCACGACTTCGGACGAATTCCCGGCACGCCCCCCGTCTGGAACTCGGGCGCCATCGTCCTGTGGCAGGTGGGCCGCTTCACCAACAAGGGCAGGCAAGACGTCCTCGTGACCGTCCGCCGCTCCATGATGCACAGCGAGGAGACGGTCCTTCTGTCCGGACGAGACGGCGGAGAGCTCTGGCGGCGGGTGCGACAGGACACCTCGATGCACAGCCGCGGCGTCGGCGGCACGCCCTTCGCCCTGGCCGACTACGACGGCGACGGTCTCGATGACGTCGCCTCGTTCTATCCGAGTCAGTTCTACCTCCTCAACGGCCGGACCGGCGAGAACCTGATCCTCATGAACGCCGTCTGGGACCCGGTCCCCACCAAGCCCGTGTATTGGGGCAGACCGGTCGCGGGCGATTTCGAGAAGACCGGCCGGGCAAGCGTTTTCATGGCCGGCGGCGCGATGACGGGGTTGGTCCGGCCGGACGGGACGCTCGTCTGGCACGACGCGGTCGGCCAGTCGCCGGTGATGTTCGCGTTCGGCGACCTCGACGCCAACGGCAGGATCGACGCCGTCGGGTTTGGGTACCCGGACGGGGTGCGCTGCTACGACGCGGCCACCGGTCGCGTCAAGTGGCGGATGGCGATGCCCGCCGCCGGCGCGCCGGCGGGAGCGGCCAGTGGCGACGTCGATGCCGACGGGCGAGACGAGGTCCTGCTGACGGTCGGCAAGACGCTGTATTGCGTCGGTACCGGCGACGACGGGAAACGCGGCGTGGTCCTGTGGCAGGTCGCCATGCCGACGAACGTGGGCCCGCCATCCATCGCCGACCTTGACGGCGATGGCAACGCCTCGGTTCTACTGGTTGGGCAGGACGGGCACGTCTACGGTGTCAACTGACACGGCAGTCTCCCCTCACTGGAGAAACGTGGTCTTGACGCTGGGGCGTTCGTTGCGCTTGCCCGGCCGAGTGCTGAACCACTTGACGAACGCCTCCTTTGGCACCTCTGCTACCGGTGCGAAGTGTGTTCCTCGTACGTAGTCCACGAGGCACTTAAGCAGGTACCTGACCTCGACGCGCTCGTCGATCTTCTCCAGGACGCCAAGGCTCGAGACCAGGACCTTTCCCTTCCCCACGCCGAACTCGAGCATGTAGGCGTTGTTCCGGTTCGCGATGTAATGGTCGATCGCGCGGATGATCGGGCCCACGCCGTACTCGCGCAGCGGACCGAACGCCATCGGCAAGACGCCCTGGATCATGGCGACGAATTGGAAGTCGCACCGTCCTTCATGGGGGAATGCCGCCAGCGCCGGATGGGGGCTGATGATCGTTCCGGAGTTCCCGCTGTTGCCCGCGTTCCACGGGATCGTCCGGAACATCGTGTAGAACGTGGTCGATCCGTAATAGCAGACGGTGTTCTCGATCTTCGTGCCACGGGGCAACAGCAGACACGCGCCGCCCGCTTCGATGTACTTGGCCAATGACGCGTCGACCCAATCGGCGACGACCAGGGAGACGCCCGCGGGGATCTTCTTGGCCGGCGCCGACCTGAGCCGAAGCAAGACGTCATCTTGCGCCATGATGTCTCGCAGCTCATCGCGGGTCTCCGGGAACGCCCAGAATGACCAGGTGTTCGTGTTGATGACCTCGCCGTTGCGATGCAGGGCGACCGCTAAGTCGAGTTTGTAGGCCCTCTGGGCCCGGGGCAGATCCAACGCCACCTGGCCGGCCTTCGTCAGTTCCCCTTGCTTCAATTCGGATACGTCAATCGTACCCTCTTGAAACGCCTCGCACCTCGTCGCCTGCCAGCGGATCACACAATTGCGGAGCACCCGTTCGCCATAGTGATCGACTGCGATCGGAATTCGTGCCCTCTTGGCCATGGCCAGGCAGCGGTTCCCCTCCTTGGCAAGGACGACGACCGTGTCGCCGTTCGACTCGAGGAACTCCCGGGCGGACACGTTCTTGGGGTCCCAGAAATCATCCAGCAGCCCTTCCGAGGCCCGGTGGTAGTCGATGAGGAGCCACAGGATGTACCCCTCGACGTCGCGATGGCGACGCGCGTATTCGATGCCGTCCTTCCGGCAGAGCGCCTGCAACCATTGCGAGTTCCTGCAATAGATGGGTATCAGCTCCTCCTGGCCGTTGTCCCGTGCCGTTCTTACGAGCGTGTCGAGCCAGAACGGCTTCATCTGCGAATCGGCGTACTTGGCCTTCTGCGACGGGTCCGGATAGCTGCTCCACCAGTTGTATTCGTGCAGTATCGTCGGATGGTTTCGGTCGGTCTGGACGGGTGCTTCGTCGAGCGCCCGCTTTGACCACGTCCCGATCACCGTCGCGTAGAAGTCTGTGATCCGCTTGCCCTTCTTGGTGTCTTCGGAGGTCAGGTAGCCGGTGCAGTCGATGACGAGCGCATGCGGTGCGAGCCGTCTTGTCTGACGTACCAGGTCGCGGCTGAAGAAATCGAACGACGCCTGCGTCTGGTTGCCGAATTCCATCTCGCTCGACATGCTGTAC
>CAYOGX010000658.1:0-3787 GCA_964403235.1 uncultured Planctomycetales bacterium
TGCGAGACGCTATTCGGTGTGGACCTCACACCGAGGTGCAAGGTTCTACGAACGCTGTTTGCCGAGCTCGCCCGCATCCTTGATCATTTCCTGTCGGTGGCCGCCGCGGCGCTCGATTTGGGCGCGCTGACGGCCTTCGTGTACGGGTTCAATGAACGCGAGATTATCTACGATCTGTTCGAGGAGGCGTGCGGGGCACGGTTCACGGTGAGCCTCAGCCGAGTGGGTGGGCTGTTCCGGGACATCCCGGACAGCTGGCCAGTGGCGGTCAAGGAAAACCTGCCCCGACTGGCACGGTGTGTCGACGAGCTGGAGAAGCTGCTGGTCAGCAACCGGATTTTCATCGAGCGGACCAGGGGCGTCGGCGTGATCGGTCACGACGAGGCGATCAACTGGTCGCTGACGGGACCC
Organism: uncultured Planctomycetales bacterium; assembly: GCA_964403235.1. Taxonomy (GTDB): domain Bacteria; phylum Planctomycetota; class Phycisphaerae; order UBA1845; family JAFGLZ01; genus JAFGLZ01. The sequence goes on from CAYOGX010000658.1 coordinate 412, forward strand.
GTGGCGCGGGCCAGCGGGGTCAAGCGAGACCTGCGTAAGGACGAACCGTACCTGTGCTTCGCGGAGGACTGGGACGGGCACGGTGCGTCGCCCGTGCCGTTCAAGGTGCCGATCGGCAAGGGCGGGGACTGCTACGCACGGTTCCTGGTGCGGCTGGAGGAGATGCGACAGAGCCTGGAGATCATCCGCCTGCTGATCGACAACATCCCGGCGGGCCCGGTGAACGTGCTGCCCTATGAGAAGGTGTCCCTGCCGGACAAGAACGAGATCTATTTTTCGATCGAAGGGTTGATCCACCATTTCGAGATGGTGATGACCAACCGGGGGTTCACGCCGCCGGTGGGCGAGGCCTACGGTGCGATGGAGACGGCCAACGGCGAGCTGGGGTACTACCTCGTCAGTGACGGTGGTCGGTGTGCGTATCGCGCGCGGTGCCGCCCGCCGACGTTGATGAACTATCAGGCGTTTCCGGTGTTGATCGAAGGACATCAGATCAGTGACATCGTTGCGGTTCTGGGGAGCATGAACATCATCGCCGGGGAGCTGGATCGGTAGCACCACGTCCGGCGCGCGGGTGAGACGCAGGTTACAGCGAGACATAACCCATGGCCTGGAAGACGATTGACCGACAGAGCGAACCGAGTCCCGAAGAGCTGGGTCCCGGTCTGAGCGACGAGGCCAAGGCGAAGATCAAGGGGTTCATGGATCGTTACGAGGACCATCGCGGGGCGCTGATCCCGGCGTTGCATGTGGCGCAGGAAACGGCGGGATACCTGTCACTGGGTGTGATGAAGGACGTGGCGGAATGTCTGGGGATCAACCCGTCGGACGTGCTAGACACGACGACGTTCTACACGCATTTCTGGACACACGCCCGCGGCCGGAAGGTGATCGTGGTCTGTCGAAGCATCACGTGTCAGATCATGGGGGGCGACCAGGTGCTGGAGGCGGTGAAGCGTGAGCTGGGGATCGAGGAGCACGAGACGACGCCCGACGGGAAGTACAGCCTGATCACAGAGGAGTGCCTGGCCGGTTGCGACCACGCCCCATGCATGTTGATCGGGGAGCGGCTGCACGAGCGGGTTAAGCCGGCGGACGTGCCGCAGATCCTGGCGGACGCGGACAACGATAAGATCGACGTGCCCCGGAGCTACGTGTACGACGGGGTCAAGCCGGGGTCGGACGGCTAAGTGCGCATGGCCGGCGCAGGGGTTTGAGGGGTCCGGGGCGAGGCAAGAAGCGGCATCGGTTGAGAAACGGATGGCAAGGCTAGAACCAATCCTGACGAGCAACTACGGCGTGGCGAACTCGCAGACGCTGGAGGTGTACCGCGAGCGCGGGGGGTACCAGGCGTTGGCCAAGGCGCTGGAGATGGGCTGCGACGAGGTGGTGGGGGCGGTCAAGAAGGCCGAGCTGCGTGGGCGCGGCGGGGCGGGGTTCCCGGCAGGCGTGAAGTGGGGGTTCCTGCCGCCGGACCGTGAAGTGACGTATCTGTGCGTCAACTGCGACGAAGCGGAACCGCCGACGTTCAAGGACCGCACGCTCGTCGAGGAGGATCCGCATCAGTTGATTGAAGGGATCCTGATCACGGCCTACGCGACGCGGACGACGACGGCGTACATCTACATGCGTGCGGAGTTCCACAAGCAATTCCACATCATGCAGAAGGCGATAGACGAGGCGTATCGGGCCGGCCTGGTCGGTCGAAAGATCATGGGGTCGGATTTCGCGACGGACATCTACATCCATCGTGGTGCTGGGGCGTACGTGTGCGGCGAGGAGACGGGGCTGATCGAGTCGATCGAGGGCAAGCGTGGTTGGCCCCGGATCAAGCCGCCGTTTCCGGCGGTGGCGGGGTTGTTCGGCAAGCCGACGGTGATCAACAACGTCGAGACGATCTGCTGCGTGAAGCACATCATCGAGAACGGGCCGGACTGGTTCCTGAGCATCGGGCCTGAGGGCAGCCACGGGCCGAAGCTGTTCCCGATCAGTGGTCCGGTCCAGCGGCCTGGGGTGTACGAGGCGGCGATGGACATCAGTGTTCGGGACCTGATCTTCGATCAGGATTTCGCCCAGGGCATGTTGGACGGCGAGGAGCTGCAAGGGGTGCTGCCGGGGGGGATCTCGATGGGGATCCTGCGTGCGGACGAACTGGACTGCAAGCTGGATTTCGACGACGTTCGCAAGTACGGGCTGCTGGGGCTGGGGACGGGGGCGGTGGTGGTGGTGCCGAAGCGGGTGGACATCCGGACGGTGCTGTTGAACCTGGCGCGGTTCTATGCACACGAGTCGTGCGGGCAGTGCACGCAGTGCCGAGAGGGGACGGGCTGGATGTCGAGGATCGCGCAGCGGATCGCTGACGGCGCGGGCCGGGTTGAGGATCTGGATCTGCTGATCGAGGTCAGCAAGACCATGGGCATGATGCCTGGGATGAACATTTGTGGCCTGAGCGACGGTGCGGGTTGGCCGATCCGCAGCGTGGTGGAGAAGTTCCGCAGCGAGCTGGAAGCGAAGATCGCGGCGCAACCGGCCGGCGCGGCCGAGCGGGCGCTGGAGCGGATCAATCCGGCCTACTATGTGGGGGCCGGTCGCGTGAAGGTGACGTGAGGGAACAGAACTGGGTCTCACGGGCTCAAGGCCCGTGCCATGGCCGTGGTTAGGGACGTCTGATCATGCCCACGATCATCATTGACGGGCGAGAGGTCGAATGCCGCGACGGGATCAGCGTCCTTCAGGCTGCGCTGGATGCGGGGTTCAATATCCCGCACTACTGCTATCACCCCGGGCTGAGCGTGGTGGCGTCGTGTCGGCTGTGTCTGATGGAGATCAAGATGCAGGACCCCAGGACGGGGGACCTGGCGTGGTCGCCGAAGCTGACACCGAGCTGCCAGATGCCGATCAGGGACGGGATGGAGGTGCGGTTCAACACCCCCATGGTGGCGAACAACCAGCGTCACGTGATGGAGTACCTGCTGCTCAACCATCCGCTGGACTGTCCGGTGTGCGATCAGGCGGGGGAGTGCATGCTGCAAGATTATGCACTGCAGTTTGGCCGGGCGACGTCGCGGATGGTCGACCCGAAGCACAACAATGCGAAGAAAGACATCGGCCCGCAGACCCTGTCATACCAGGATCGGTGCATCCTGTGTACACGATGCGTGCGGTTCTGCCGGGAGGTGGCGGGGACGGGGGAACTGTGTGTGGTCAACCGCGGACACAGGAATGAGATCGACGTTTTCCAGGGCGTCCCGCTGGCCAACAAGCTGCAGGGGAACGTGGTGGACATCTGCCCGGTGGGCGCGATGTTAGACAAGAAGTTCCTGATGACCCAGCGGGTGTGGTTCCTGGAATCGGCCGAGAGCGTCTGCCCGATGTG
>CAYOGX010000659.1:0-3782 GCA_964403235.1 uncultured Planctomycetales bacterium
TTGCCGCGCAGCATCTCGACGAACTGCAGCACGCCGCCCTTGAGCGTCTCGGCCTTGCCGGGCTGGCGCGCGCCCACGACCGCGCACATGTGGGCGTGACACGTGTCGAGCATGATCGAGAAGTTCGGATGATCGACGTCCTCGTGCATCTGCACGACCTCGGAGGGCTTGTTCAGGAAGAAGCCCGGCTCGAACTCCCAGACCAGGCGGACGCCAACCTCCTCGGCGATCTGCGCGCACTCGTGCCACAGCGAGGCGATGCGTTTGCAGGCGACCTTGCGGTCGACGCCCTCCGGCCCGTCGGGTCCGTCGACCGTGTCGACGCGGATCGCGGGCGAGCCCAGGTCGAGGCACAGTTGCAGGTTCTTCTTGAACAGCTTGACGTAGGCGTCGGCCTCCTGCGCCGCGTCGGTGCCGGGGCCCGGTGCGGACCAAAAGTCCGCCGCCAACCCGCTGACGCCGAGATGGTTGGCGGCCAATAGGGCGCACAGCCCGTCGCGGTCGGCCTTCATCGGGTAGTCGTCGGGATGGATGTGCGGCTGGAACCCGCCGATCTCCACGCCGTCGAACCCGAGCCGCGAGACGCCCCGAACGACCGTGTCGAACGGGATGGGGTTGTCCTGATAGGGCCCGAACGCATAGGCCCACGTGCCGATGGAGAGCTTCTTGGCCATCTTCAACGACCTCCTTCAGTAGGGCCGGCTGTGCTGGCCGTGTGATCGACACCGACTGGCCGGAACAGCCGGCCCTACCGCCCCTACGGCAGCTTCGGCGGATAGCAGCAGATGACCTCCAGCGGCCCGCTGCCGGTGTTGACGATCTCGTAATCGCCCATGCCCACAGGGATGAACACGTGCTTGCTCCGACGGATGGGCACCTCGCCGAACGCGCCGACCATCTTGCCCTCGCCGTCGCCCACGGGGACGGCGCAGTAGAACCCGCGGTCGCCCGGCATCGAGATCTTCTTATCGACCACGACGCGCTGGACGTTGAACCACTGATGCGCCTCGGGCGGCACGAGGTCATACTCGGTGCTGCCGTCCTCCTGGCGGGACGGCTGCGGCGTCCGGCGGACGTAGTTGTTCAGGTAGTCGGGCGGCATGGCCGAGAAGTCCGCCGCCTCCAACGCCACATCCCAGCCCAGCCCGCACGTGCCGCCCTCGCGGTCGTAGGGGAACCCCTCCCACTCAGCCAGGATGTTCCAGTCGGTCGGCTCCTGCGGCTCGAGGATGCACAACCCGCTGCCGAGCGAGTGGACGAAGCTGTCGCGCGGAAGATCACGTCGCCCGTCTTCGGGCTGACCTCGTGCATGTGCGATCGCATCGTCTCGACGTCCTGGGCGTCCATCCACTGGCGGAAATCGTTGACGTCGACGTCGTGTTTCCACCCGATCCACGCCTTCGCCCCGGGCCGCGTGCCGATGACGACCCACGCCTCGTTCTTGCCGTTGGGGCTGTCCAGGTGCTTGGTGGCGAACTCCGGCGACGGGTGCCAGTGCACCGGGATGTGCGCCCCGTCGCCGACGTCGAAGATCTTGGCCAGGATGCCGAGGTTCGGCCCGAACTTGGCGAAGTGCTTCTCGCCCAGCGTCTCGTTTGGGAACGCCTTGAGCAGGTCTTGTAGGAGGATGATCTCGCCGCTGGGCAGGGCGACCTTGCTAAACCCCTTGTCCGGCGGGTTATCTCGCCCGGGCGTGATGGCCCGGTTGGTCGAGAAGATCCACTCCTCGCTATTGAAGTCGTCCTTGGGATCGGGCTCGCGCATAAACGCCGCCCGCAGCTTCCCGCCGTTGTAGAAGTGCAAGTACGTATTCGGCGCCAGATACACCGGCCTGCCAAGCAATTGCTTCATCTCTTCAGTACTGGCCATCACATCGCCTCCGCTACACAGGCTCACACAAGTCACGTCATCCTAGCGGCCCGGCCAGTCGGGTCAAGTATGTGGGGGGTACGACAGGCAAGCACGTCCTTTCCGTGGGGATGTGTTTGCCTGCGTACTACAGTTCCCCGTATGCGATCTTTCTGTCCTTCCGTCTGGCGATCTCGCTGGCGTATCGCATGCCGAGGGATTCACAATGCGCTTTCGCCCAGTCGGTCAGCTTGGTGTGGCCTGCCGGGGGCGAGTCTGTGCACAGCAGGTCAGCCATCAAACCCTCTATCTCCTCCCGAGTGATCACGACGTCGCCGACCAGCCTTCCGAGGACCGAACCAACGAGATAGCCGACAGCCGGTGGGACCGAAATGATGGGCCGCGGTTTTCCGATGACGCGCCCGATCTGCTCGACCAGCTCTCGGTAGGTAAAGGTCTCCGGGCCGATTGCGTCGATGATGTGGTTCTCTGTTTCCTTGGCCTGGGCCACGGCCAGTTCTGCCAGGTCGTCGACGTAGATGGGTTGCAGTCGGTACTCGCCGTCGCCGAAGACGCCGAAAACCGGGAACTTGCGTAGAATCCAGGCGATGTTGTTGATCAGGATGTCCTCCTTGCCGAACAGCACCGTCGGCCTCAGGACGGCATACGACAGGCCCGATTCGATAAGCGCCCGTTCGAGCCTGGCCTTACCGTTGAAGTACTCCAGCGGCGAGTCCTCGGAGGGGTTGGTGATGCTGACGTGCACGACGCGGTGCACGTCCGCTTCACGGGCCGCGTCGAACAGCTTCAGCGTGTTCTCGACGGCGACGGCGTGCTTGAACGTGGCGTAGTTGAATCTGACCCAGTAGGTGTTGTACAGCACCGACACGCCGCGAAGCGAATCGACCAATTGCGCCTGATCGTCGAAACGGTAGCGGTGGGCCTTGATCCGGCCGCCGAACGGGTTCTCCCTATCGGGCGAGTTCGTCAGCGTGCGCACCTCGACACCGGCATCGAGCAGACGCCGCGCGATGTACCTGCCCGAATACCCGAAGGCACCCGTAACGACGTGAACCTGATGCGGGTCCATGGGTCCGCACTCCCATCTTTACAGACCGAACAGCTCGATCGCGTTCTCACTGGCGATTCGTTGACGCTGCGCCTCATCGACGGGCAGATGCTCGAACCGCAGCAGGGCGGGGTCGGGGGGTTTGTGGAGCATGGCCGTGCCGAACAGGAGGCGGTCGACGCCGACCGACTCGATCAGTGCCCTGCCCTGGTCGCTCAGGACGACGGGTTCGCGGGCGAGGTCGAAATAGACCGTGGCGTTCAGCTCGTCACGCATCTGGCGAAATGATTCCGTCGGGCCGCCGCGGTGGTCGAGGACGACGTATCGGGCTTGGGGACACGCGCGGACGGCGGCGGCGATCTCGTCCAGCTCGAGCATGCGGTCGACGTCCAGCCAGTGCATCTGTCGCGGGTCGACCACGCGGATGGGGATCTGGACCGGTAGGTTTCTCTCGGCCGCGGCGTTTAGCAGCTCCAGCCCGGCGTTGCGGTGCATCTCGTAGCGGTGGTACAGCGGGAACAGCCGCAGGCCTCGGCAGCCCAGGTTGTCGACGCAGCGCTTCAGATCGTCCTGCCAGCAAATGTAGTTCGGGTTGAGCGTGGCGATCGGGATCAGCCGGTCGGGGTGCGGTTCGGTGTCCCGGGCGAGCTCCTCGTTGGCCTGCTGGACGTCCTTGTAGAACAGCCCGTGCAGGTTGCAGACGCAGGCCCGGTCGATGCCGGCGCGGTCCATCTGGGCGAGCAGGTCGTCGACCGTCCGATAGGGCAGCGACCGGAACGGCCAATGGCCCACGGAGGTGTTGACATCGATCAACTTCATCTTGGTCTACCTGCCAGCAGTTGCGCGTGCTCGTATTGTGCCCTAG
>CAYOGX010000660.1:0-3778 GCA_964403235.1 uncultured Planctomycetales bacterium
ATGATTGTGGAGCGCTGATGGATGCGCCGAGCTACAACACGTACGTGACCGTCGGGGCGATCGAGCGGAACCTGTCGACGCCGGTCGGCGTCGAACGGGCCGTGCAACGGTGCCGCGAGACGCGTGTGGGCAAGGTGATTTTGGAGGCCTACCGAGGCGGGACGGTGATCCCGGCCGAGACGCTGCGGCGGTTGCGCGACGCGTTTCGGGCCGAGGGGCTGGCAACGTCCGGCGGACTGATGCCCATCCACGGCGACGATTTCGGCAAGCGGGCCGTGGGCGTCGAAGCGCGGTGCGGGTTCTTCTGCTACAGCGACGCCGGCACGCGGCGGTCGATCGAGGCGGAGATCCGCAAGCTCGCCCGCCTGTTTGATGAGGTCATCATCGATGACGCGCTGCTGACGAGCTGTCGATGCCGGCAGTGTGACCAAGCCCGCGGCGGGCGCGACTGGGCCGATTTCCGGCGAGACCTGATGCTGACGTTCAGCCAGCGGCTGGTCGAGGCCGTCCACGAGGAAAACGCCGACGCCAAGCTGATCCTGAAACTGCCGCAGTACTACGACCGCTATCATCGATTCGGCTACGACCCCGTCGGGCAGGGCCAGCTCTATGACGGGATCTGGGTGGGGACCGAGACGCGTGACCCGACGACATTGGCCTACGGGTACACCGAGCCCTATCAGCCGTGGTTTCACGTCGGGTGGGTCCGCCGGTGCGTGGGCGCCAAGTTCCAGGGCGCCTGGTACGACTACCTTGATTGCGACGAGCAACTGTTCTACGAGCAGGCGGTGACGACGACGTTGACCGGCCCGGGCCAGGTCACGCTGTTCTGCTACGGCGAGCCGATGTTCGCCGAGTCGGGCGGGATGGCGCGGCGGGTCGCGCGGGCGAGGGACGTGCTGGACCGCCTGGCCCGGCTGGCGGTCGATCCGGTGGGTGTCGCGGCGTTCAGGCCGGCACGGGCCGACGGCGACGGCGACCTGTTCATCTTCGACACGTTGGGCATGGTGGGGATTCCACTGGCGCCGGTCATCACGCTCGATCGGGTCCTACGGAACGTCATCATCCCCGCGCACGGAGCGGCCGAGGCGGATACGCCCGCGCGCGTCGTGGAGATCCTGGCCGGCGGCGGGCAGGTCATCCTCACGCTCAACGCGTTGTGTCGGATGCTGGACGACGACGGATTGGCTGAGGCGTTCGGTTACGATCCGTCGGGCGCTTCGGTCGTTCCCACGAGCGCCGACGGCCTGGCCGTCGGGGACGAGCCAATCGAACTGCAAAGGCCGTGTCGCATCGCGGGCGATCTGGCGCCCCGCGACGCGGATGTGCCGGTCTGGGCCGTCGTGGGGCGTTGCGAGGGCGGGTCACTTCGCGTGCCGCTGGTCACCGTCAAGCGGCATCCGAGTGGCGGGCGGGCCGTCGTGTGGAACGTCGACGGCTGCCGGCACGCGGATTTCCCCATCAACGAGCGGCTGAACGTGCCGGTCCGATCCAGCATGCTCGACCTGCCGCAGCCCGTATTGGACGTTCTGCGGAACATCGCGCTGGCGCCGTTGGGCGTTGCGATTCGATCGCCGTCGAGGGTGGCAGTGTTCCTGTTTCAGCAGTGTCTGGTGCTGGTCAACTACACGGATGACCCGGCCAGCGTTGAGTTTGACGGGTTCGTGCCACAGCTAGACGGCACGTTGTCCGACGATCAAGCCAATACGTGTACGGATGATGCGGTCCGCTTGGTGCCACGGAGCCTCCTGGCGGTTCCACTGACCCGCCCGTTGGGGGCGGGGTAGTGACGTCGGCGCGGCGCCCGGGTGGCACAGTCAATCGCTAGCTTGACCGTGCGCCTGGCAACGCACACCACGGCCAAGCACCGCCTCGTTCCTCGGCGATGCTTGACCGTGCCACCCTACACCAGTCGGACCGTTAATGGGCAACGCGGTCGCGGCGATGGAGAGATAGGCATGCACGGCGTTCTCAGAAACCGGTTCTGGCCTGCCATGCTGGTTGTCATGTGTGGCGCAGCCGGGGCGGCGGCGTCGACGACGAATCCCGACGTTCAGCGCTATCGCAATCTCGGCTACGTTGTGGTGACGTTGGCCGGTCCAAGCGACGGCGGCGATTTCGGGCGGAACACGCCCGGCACGAAAACGGCGGGCATCCAGGAGGCGATCGATCACGCCATCGCCACACACAAGAACCTGTACATCACGGGCACGCAGCGGAAGGCTGCCAAGGACGTCTACGACATCACCGAAACGATCCGCGTCCCGCCGACACAGGGGTTCCGCATCGATGGCGGGCACTACGTCATCAACCACGGCCGGACCAGCGGCGACGCGATCCGCATCGATAGCTGCATGGACGCCGGTTACCGGTTCGGGTTGATCGTGTCGCGGTCGTCCGACGCGGTGGTCCGCCTCAGACCGGCCAACCCCGTGCCCATCGACCGGATGGTTGTGATCACGGACAGCCGGTTCGAGTTCTCGTCGATCGTCGGCGGCGGCGTGTTCGATCTGGACACGCTCAAGATCACGGGCGCGCCAAGGGGCGGCGGGATCGTCCTCGACGCGTCGAACGGTCCGATCGTCTACAACCGGATCGACGCGAGCGCCGTGCTGCTGTGCGACAAGGGGGTCTACTTGACCACAGCGCGTACGGGCCATTCGGTGAGCTGCAACTGGATCTCGGTCATACACAACCATCAATGCAACACGCATCTTCAGCTCGGTGATCCTACCGCGGTCGGCGGGAACCGACCCGGCGCGATCAGTCTCAACCGCGTCGTCATGACGATCGACAGCGAGGGCATCAAGGGCAGCATCGGAGCGAGGATCTTCGGACACCGGAATCTGCTGGACCTCGATGTGATTCGAAGCTCGCCGGACAAGGACGTCGTCTTCGAGGCCGAGGCCGCGCATAACGTCGTGCATATGCTCCATTCGCGGCACGGCATCACCAACCGTGCGACCCGGCCCACGAACCGCGTCGTGTTGGCCGGCTCGGCGGGATTCGACGTCGCGACGCCTGACGTCCCGCCGTCCGGTCGCGGCGTCGTGAACCGGAACCCCTACCCAGTCACCGTCATTGTCCTGTCGCCGGGGGACGTCTCGACGTGGACCCTGACCGACGTCATGGGCGTCGGCCAGGCGATCCGGGCCGGTTTCACCGCGGGTCAGTGCGTTCAATTGTCGCCCGGCGAGAAGATCACGATCACGTACACGCAGCCGCCGATATGGCGGTGGAAACAGGCGGGTTGAATTGGGCGCGGGCCATGCGGTAAAAGGGGGACCTCACCGCGCGGGGAATCCGCCGACAGGAAAGGGAATCCGATATGAATGATGTGCTCGCCAGACGCACACGATGGAGCATCATTGGCACATACGCGATGAGGCTGGCCTGGGGGGGCGCTGCGTGCTGTTTAGTTGCAGGCGATGCCTTGGCGGCGGAGAAGAAGGCGGCCAAACCCGTCGTGCATCCGACCAAGTCAATCGGCAAGGACGACGGCTACCGCGGCATCTGGTACTACAACCAGAAGCTCAAGAACGAATACAAATACAAGTACAGCGGGGGGCTCGGCACCTACTGCGCCAAGCACATCCCCTTCGCCTGGTACGCCGAGAAGACCGGCAAAACGTTCTTCTGCTACGGCGGCACGGTCAAGGGCAAGCACCGGCTGCTCGAGATGGTCTCCTATTACGATCACAAGACGGGCATGGTTCCCAAGCCGACCATCCTAATGGACAAGGGCACCGCCGACGCCCACGACAACCCCGTGATTCAG
>CAYOGX010000661.1:0-3778 GCA_964403235.1 uncultured Planctomycetales bacterium
GTCGGTTCCGTCGGGCCGGATCTCGCCGGCTACGATCAGATTCTGTTCGCCGTAGGGCTCGAACTCCGAGACCGTCATGAGGTTGTAGCCGTACTCCACCACCGAATCGCCGATCCGCCTGCCCGACTCGCAGGCGCGCGCGGCCGAGGCTCGCAGGTCCGCGTCGGCCTCCTGGTCGTCGGCCGCCACGCAGGCCGCCATGTACCCGAAGGCGTAGTCCGGGAAGTTGTCGCGGGAGTTGTGGTTGCCCCAGAAGTAGCCGGAAAAGGTCCCGAGCTTGGAGACCATGAACGACGAGCAGCAGTTGGAAATTCGCAGGAAGTCGGGCATCTGCTCGAACACGTAGGTCACGGCGAAGTCGTCGGTGTCGATGATCGGCTCCACGGTGAAGTAGGACTCGCTCGGATCGGCCCGGTAGGTGAACACGCCGTCTGCGAAGAACGCGTCCACGATCTCGGCCTCCAGCGCCGCCGAGTGACTCTGTGCGGGATCCACCGGATCGCCGTACTTGGTGCGCGCGACCGTGCCGGCCGGCCCGTCGATCTCCACCACGAAACCCGGCTGCCACTCGCGGCAGGTCAGGCCCGGAATGCCGGAGATCTCCTCGGCCACGGCCAGGCCCTCGAACTGCCGGATCAACGTCAGCGCGAGCTCCCGCGTGCGGAAGACCGTGTAGGCCTGGTAGGTGTTGAACGCGGAGGTGCCGATCTCGTTGTTGTCCTTGGGATGCAGGTGCACGTCGTATTCGTCGCCGGCCTTGGCGATCCAGGTGGCGCCGAGGGTGTGCGCGGGGACCACGTCGTTGACCAGCATGAACCGGTTGTAGGCCAGCAGCACGCGGGATACGCGCTCCCTGTAGAACATCCCAAACGCGTCGGCCCGGGCCTGGGGATTCACCCAGGGCTCGAAGGGGATGTCGTCGTCATCGTCGTCGTCATCCGCAGCGTCGTCGTCGCCCGTATCGTCGTCGGCGGAATCATCGTCTGCGGCATCGTCGTCGTCGGCTCCGGTGTCATCGGTTGCATCGTCGTCGTCGCTGCCGGTACAGCAGGCGCCCAGCGCGATAAGCAGCGCGAGAACGCCGGTCGCGCACAGCCAAAGGATATTCCTGTCTTTCATTGGACTCTCTCCCTGCTATTCGCCCTGACTCCGTCTTTTTATCAGCAGATCGCGCCGCGGGCAACGCCAATCTTTATGGATTCGGGAAAGAAACCTTCTTCTTTGATCGGTCCCTGCCGGGCCGCGCCGCAAGCGGTGATCCCATGCGCCCGGCGTGGTAGAGTGGACCTCATGGGCAGCGCGGACGCGGAAACCAACACGCCGAACAACGCGGCATCCGCCGGACCCGGTGCACTCCGGTGGGCGGTCAAGGGTCTGGTTTCCCTGGCCGTTGTCGCCGCGATCCTGTTTGGGACCGCCGGACGCCTCGACTGGCCCATGGGTTGGGCCTTCGTGGTCCTGACCGCGCTCAACTACGCGGCGACCGCCGTGATCCTGAGCCGCTCCGACCCGGGGCTGGTCGCCGAGCGCTCCAGAATTCACAAGGGAACCAAGCGCTGGGACTATGTCCTGGCGCCGCTAGTGGCTTACGGCGTGGTCTTCATCCTGGTGGCGGCGGCGTTGGATCTTCGTTTCGGATGGACCGGGCCGACGCCCGCATGGATCCAGGTTGCGGCCCTTCTCGCGACGGCGTCCGGGAGCGCGCTCGGGCTGTGGGCCCTGGCCTCCAATCCCTTTTTCTCGGCCATGGTGCGCATTCAGAGCGAACGGGGCCACGTGGCGGTAACCGGCGGTCCGTACCGGTTCGTGCGTCACCCGGGATACGCCGGGGTCGCGGCGTATTACCTTGCGCTGCCGGTGATGATGGGATCGTTGTGGGCGTATCTGCCCGCGGCCTTTTCCCTTGGCGTCCTCGCGGTCCGCACCGTGCTGGAGGACCGCACGTTGCAAAGGGAGCTGGACGGCTACAGGGACTACGCCCGGCGCGTCCGTTTCCGGATCATCCCCGGCATCTGGTAGGCGGAAAACGCCTTATTCGCATCTGCCGGATAACGAGGCGCCTCCTGCTAAATCCAGTCGCAGTCGTCGACCAGGCAGGTGTTGTATTCGGCCTCGCACGCGTCCAGGCACGGATCGTCGTCCTCGCCGCAGGGATCCACGCATTCGCGCGCGTCGTCGGTGCAGTCCTGCGCGCATTCGCAGGTCGCGTCGCAATCGCCCACCGAGCGCAGGCAGGCCAGCAGCGCGTCCATGGCGTCCATCACGCAGATCGCCGACTCCTTGCGGGTCGAGGTCGGCACGGCCTCGGCGCAGTCGAGTTGATCCTCGGCGAACTGAGACCAGCAGTCGTCGGCGGTGTCGTCATCGTCGTCCCCGGTGTCGTCGTCCCCGGAATCGTCGTCGTCATCGTCGTCGTCATCATCGTCGTCGTCGCAGGCCGCCGTTGCGCCCAGGGAAAGCAGACAGATCAGAACGCCCAGCCAAATCCAGTACTTGGTCTTCATGTTCCCTCCCATATCCACAATGATCGTGATTCTTCTGTTGACTACCGCATCCAGGCCGGTCGGGTCAAGGAATTTTTTTGCGATCCGTGCTCCGCAATTTCCGGATATTCCCACGGATTTATAATTTCGGAACCCGCTCGCGGACCCCGCGGTCGGCGTTTTACATCGGCAAAACCAATTTCTCATCCCTGCAAGGCGGCCCCGGCCTTGACTTCCGAGGGCGAGACCGCTTATGCTTCCATCAACCCCGCGATGATTTCCCTGCGGGACGGGTATGCCACAGACAGCCAACACACAACAAGGAGGGATGAATATGCGGGCGAGCACTGCACTATGTGGGGCGTTTCTGGTTGCCTGCGCGATGGTTCTGTTCGCGTGCAACGAGCCGGTGGAGCTGGCGCCCATCGGCGACCGCGCGGTCAACGCCGGTTCCGAGCTTCGCTTCGAGGTCCTGGGATTCGACCCGGACGGCGACGACCTGGACTACTGGGTCGAGAACCTGCCCCCGGGCGCTTCCTTCGACGCCGGGGCGCGCACCTTTGCCTGGACGCCGAGCTACGACCAGTGGGGCATCTACGAGGACATCGTGTTTTACGTCTCCGACGGCGAGCACCAGGACTCCGAGGCCATCGACATCTTCGTGATCGAGGTGGCGACCGACTACGCCGACGAGGTGGTCGAGATCGCCGACGAGCAGGCCGAGGAGGCGGCCCTGGAGGAAGACCGGGTGGTCTTCCCGTCCGAGGGCAACGAGGAACTGTTGGACCTGAACTCCGGGGACATCATCGTCAGCGACTACGAGACCGGGTTTCTGCGCCGCGTCTCCGAGGTCCAGGAGACCGACGGCGAGATCGTGGTCCTGACCGACCCGGCCAGCATCGAGGAGCTCTACAAGTACGCCAACCTCAGCACCACCGTGGAGCTTGAAGGCGAGAACGACGCTCCCTGGGTGAACTGGGACTTCAGCCACACGGTGCTCATCGACAACCCCGAGGGCATCCCGCTGCGCGTGGAGATCACCGACGGGCAGTTCATCATGGAGCCCGTGGTGGAGATGGATCTGCACATCAGCGGCTTCCCGCCCCAGGTCGACAGCTTCTACTTCGCCATGGGCGGGCAGGCGAGCTTCGACGTGAAGGTGGAGGCCATCGCCGGCGGCAGCATCGACTGGGCCGACGAGCAGGTCCTGCCCCTGGTGACCATGACGCCGTTTGTGATCCCCAACACGCCGATCGTGATCGTGCCGCAGTTGAACCTGATCCTGGGCGCCCAGA
>CAYOGX010000662.1:0-3777 GCA_964403235.1 uncultured Planctomycetales bacterium
CCGGATCGGGATACGCCCCGAATGCGCAGTCCGGCAACTGCTCGCGGAGCCAGACGATCCGTTCGGCCCGCCGCGTCGCGACCGAGATCCGGCCGAGAAGCCCACGGGCCTGCTCCTGGAACAGTGTGGGCAGAACGACCTCGGCGCTGATCATCCCGCCGCCGACCACCAACACCGGATGTCTTGCGTTGACTGAATTCATGGACACACCCCGGTAGGGCCGGCTGTACCGGCCTCGTGCGGCGACGGACGTAAGGCAGCCAGCCCCATGACTAGTACCTGGACAGATTAGGCCCGTCAAGTTAGGGTTTCAGGGAAGAGAATCGGTCCGTGGCGTATCTCACCACTGGCACGGGAGAGCAACCATGGTCAAGGACATCCTCGCGAAGAAGGGACCGTTCGTCGCCTCGATCAGCAGGAACGATTCGGTATTGGAGGCGGCGAAGGAGATGAACGCCCGCCGCATCGGCGCGCTCGTCGTGACCGACGGGGACAATGTCGTCGGCATCTTCACTGAGCGTGACGTCATGACCCGAGTGGTGGCCCTGCAACTCGACCCGGTCAAGACCCGGGTCGAGCAGGTGATGACGTGCCCCGTCGCCTGCTGCCGGCCAGACTCGACCCTCGCGGAGTGCAGGCAGGTCATGACCGACAAGCGCATCCGCCACCTGCCCGTCGTGGAGAACAACAAGCTGGCCGGCATCGTGACCAGCGGCGACGTCTTGGCCAAGGAAGTGGCCGAACAGCAGGAGACCATCGACGATCTCCACAAATCTGTTGAATACCTCCGCGAGTACATGCACGGGTCCTATCGCTGATCGTCTCTCGGTGGGGTGATTGAAAGCTCCCAGCCAAGTCACTAGCATGCGACAGGCCGACGTTGGACAGTGTCGTGCCGATTGTTGCCCGACGCCGTGAAACGCGGGGCCAGTGGTATGCCGGAATCATCGCCGAGACCGGGATTGGGCCGGCTTCAGATAGGGTTTGGCGTGGCCGTGCTGGGGGCGCTGGCCATTTTGTTGGTCAGCAAGGTACTGGGCGCGGCCGCGTTGTTCGAGCGGCCCGGCGAGCTCACCATCCCCGCAGCCGCCAACGTCTACGTCGCCAAGCGCGTGCAAGAGGGCGGCGTGGTCTACGGTGACTGGCGAGAGCGCCCGCACGTGGCGGCCTGGTACGGACCCGCGCTCTACCTTCCGCCGGGATACATCGGGCGGTGGATCGACGCCGACGTCCATGACCTGTTCATGATCGGTCGGTGGATCTCGCTGCTGTCGGTGGTGGGCACGGCCGGATTGATCGCCTGGATGATCAGTGTGCGGTGGGCGGTCCATCCGTTGATCGCGGCCGGCATGGTTCTTGCCTTCGTCACCTGCGACGAGCTACTTCAGCGATACGACTTCTCCTTCCGTCCGGACGCCCCTGCGTGTCTGTTTACGATGTTGGGTTTGGCCCTGCTGGTCCGGTCCGATCGCCCTGCGTCGCTGTATGGTTCGGTCTTCGTATTCCTGTTGGCCTTTCTGTACAAGCAGACGGCGATCGCGGGTCCGCCGGCGGTGGTGGCGTGGCTGTGGCTGACGGGCCGGCAGCGGCAGGCGGGCTCCTACGCCGGGCTGACCGCCGCGCTGTTCATCGGCACGGTCGTGCTGCTGGGCCTGGTCACCAGCGGGCGGTACTACCTGAACACCGTGGACGCGCTCAAGGGCAACGTTGCGCTGGTCAACGTACCGTTCATGCTGTTCAAGGCAGCCGAGACGGCCGTGCTGCCGTTGGCGCTGACCGCCTTCGTGGTGGCCGTCCAGTGGTCGCGTCGCGAGTGGCGGCTCGAAACGATTTTGTTCGCGTCTTCGCTGGTTCTGGCTGCTGTGGGGACGTATCGTGACGGCTCGGGGCTATACTACTACATGCTCCCGGTGGCCGTCGGTTGCGTGTTGTGCGGCCGGCAGCTGGGACAGTGGTGGCAGGAGCGCTCGAGGGTGCCGGTCGCCGCGACGGCGTTGACGATCTCGTTGGCACTGGCGGCCGTGCGATACGTGCCCCAGGCGACCTTCCGCCTCGTCGAGCTGCCGCAACGTTGGCGGGCCTTCGAGCAATGTGATCAACAGCATCGGCTCCGCGCCGACTTCTACCGACAACTGGCCGAGTACCTCAACAGCCTCGACGGGCCCGTGCTGTGCCAGTTCAATACGATGGGCCTGTATTGTCCCAGGTCCATCATGATCGATACGTTCACCTTCACGACCATGGCCGATGTCAAGGTCTTCGACGACCGGCCCCTCATCGCACAGATCCGGCAGGGACAGGTGGCAGCCATCGTGTTCAACCCCAAAGTCACGCCACAGTATCAATCGACCGACATGTTCAGCCGACGATGGATCGAGGCGATGAAGGGCAGGTACCGACAGATCAACATCCCTCGGCTGTCGGCGGCCCGGGTGTACCTGCCGATCAGCCGGACGGGCACGGGAACGACCGATCTTCTGGGTGCGCCGGGGTAAGCCAATGGCCAAACGCATCGCACTCGTCACCGGCGGGGCCGGTTTCATCGGTTCGCATCTCTGCGATGCGCTGCTGGATCGCGGGATGCACGTCCGGATCGTGGACGACCTGTCGACCGGCCGCACCGAGAACGTCGATCCGCGGTGCGAGCTCATCGAGGCCGACGTCGCCGATCACGACGCGCTGGCCCGGGCGATGCAAGACGCCGACGTCGTCTTCCACCTCGCTGCCAGGGTCACCATCCGCGGGTCCGTCGACCAGTTCGAGGCCGACGCCCGAACCAACCTGATGGGCACGCTGGCCGTCCTGGCTGTCGCCGGGCAACAGCGTGTCCGACGCCTGGTGTTCGCCTCCTCGATGGGCGTGTATGCGGACTCACCGGATCGCCGACCGGCCGCCGAGGACCACCCCCAAGCGCCCATTTCGCCCTACGGCATCAGCAAGCTGGCCGCCGAACGCTACGTGTCCCAGATCGCGCCGCAACTGGGCGTCGACCCCGTGATCTTGCGGTTGTTCAACACCTACGGGACGCGGCAGGGCTACACGCCCTACGTCGGTGTCATCACCATCTTCGTGAACCGACTCCTGCGGGGCGAGGGCCTGACGATCTTCGGCGACGGCAGCCAGTCGCGCGATTTCGTCCACGTCAGCGACGTGGTCCAGGCGAACCTGTTGGCGATGGACACCGACGCCGTCGGTGAGGCGTTCAACGTGGGGACCGGCCAGGCCACGACGGTCCGGCAGGTGGCCGACATGCTCCGCGAGGCGGTTCGACCCGACGCGCCGATCGCGCACGAACCGGCCCGGCCTGAAGAGCTCCGCTACGCGGTGGCCGACGTCACCAAGGCCCGCCGCTTGCTGGGGTACGAGCCGAGGTGCCGCCTCGCCGACCAGATCGGCGATATCGTCGCGTACTGCAAGCATTCGGCCGAACCAGGCTAGCCGGATCGCTCCGTGCCCATTGGTTATTGTGACACGGTCTGGTCGCCGAAGAAGATCGTGTCGGATCGCTCGGTGTCGGCCGGCACGGTGACTTCGTCGAACACCACGCAACGCACCAACCGCACCGGGCCCTCGAAACGGACCTCCCGCCCCACCGTGCAGTGGTGCAACTCGACCCTATCGCGCACGTCGGTGCCCTCCGACACCAGGTTGTCCAACCCGGCCCGCTCGAGCTCGGACATGTTGACTGACAGCAGATCACCCGCCACCGTCAGGTTGAGGTCATCGTCGATCACCCGCGCCGTCCGAACGCCGATCCCGTCGTCGATCAGGATCTGG
>CAYOGX010000663.1:0-3775 GCA_964403235.1 uncultured Planctomycetales bacterium
TCGGTCGAGCTGGCTGCGCCCAAGGCGAAGCCCGACCGGGCGATCCCGCCCCAGGCGGTCAAGCACTACCTGGCGGCCAGGGACCTGTTTCACCAATGGCGGAACGCCGAGGCGATTGCGGCCCTGGAGGAGGCGCTGCGTTACGACCCGGGCAGCTTCGATTGCCGTCTGCTGCTGGGCCGCGCGGCGCTTCGGGCGGGGAACGCGGGTCAGGCCCGCAACCACCTGCGTGAGGCGGCAAAGCTCCGTCCGGACGACGTGACGTGCCAGTACCTGCTGGGCTGGCTGGCCCTCAAGAGCAAGGACGTGACCGAGGCGCTGCGTCGTCTCCGGTTGGCGTTGCTGTGCAGCAACGCCGCGCCCCGTCGGGCCGAGACGCTGCTGGCGCGGTTCCGGCTGGGGGAGGTGCTGTTGGAGCAGGGGTACCTGTCGGCCGCGATCAAGGAGCTCGAGGCGTTTGAGGAAGCCGTTGCCGAGCCACGAGGGGCGTTCTGGCGGAACCGCGAGCTCATCACGCTGGTGCGGTCTCGCCGAGCGCTTCCGTCGATGATGATCGGGCAGGCGGCGCTGGTTCTGCGGCGGTACGATCAGGCGGCCGAAGCATTCAAGCGAGCGCTGACGTTCGAGCCGGGCAATCCCCGAACGAAGGGCCGGTACGCCCAGGCGCTCGCCCGAGGGGGACACCGGGAAGAAGGGCTGAGGCTGGCGCGTGAGATGGCGTTGGCCAAGGGCACGACCGCCGCCGGCGTCGAGCTGCTGGGGTGGATCTACAAGGACGCCGGTCGGCCGAAAGCGCTGATCGACGAACTGCGGAAACTCCTGGCCGAGCATCCGGATCGAGGCGACCTGTGGGTGATGTTGGCCGATACCCTCATCGCGTTCGGTCGCAAGGACCAGGCCGAGCAGGTCCTCCGGGAGTCGATGAAGAACGCGCCCAAGCGGGTGTCGGCCTACGTTCGTCTGGCCAAGATGCTCACCGACCAGGGCCGCGCGCCGGAGGCGGTTCGCGTGTTGGCCGACGCGGTCGCGGCCGGACCGGTGACCCATGTGGGCGTGTTGCGTGCGGTGGCCCGGCTCGGGTCCAAGACCCAGACGATTCGGGGGTTGGTCGACCAGGCGGACCGGATTCTCGCCAGCGACGAAAAGAACCACGCGCTATGCTACGTCATGGGGATGGTGGCGTTCCATGGCGATCGCCAGGAGCTGGCCATTCGGTGCTTCAATCGGACGGCCGGGCTGAAGAAGGACTTCCTGCCGGCGTACCTGTCGCTGGGTCAGCTGTATCTGCAGCGATTTGAATGGCCCCAGGCCGTCGAGGTGGCCGGTCGGGCCAAACAGGCCGGTTTGAAGGATCCGTCGGTCGGGTACCTGCTGGCCCGAGCGTACGACGGCCTCGACGAGATCGACAAGGCGGTGGCGGTGTATCTAGGTGTGATCAAGGCGCAGCCGAAGAGCGTGCCGGCCATGGTGGCGCTGGGCAAGCTGTACGAGCGGATGGGCGAGCGGAACAAGGCGCAGCGGGAATACCAGCGTGCGCTGAAGATCGCGCCGGCGAACCCCGAGGCGGGCGAGCGGCTGATCCGGATACTGCTGACGCGCGGTGAGGTCGGGGAGGCGAAGAAGGCGTTCCACCAGTTCCGACGAGCCCGCGGGAGCCGGCACGTGTTGGGCCGGTGCCTGGCCGTGATGGAGTCGCGCGGCGACATGGCACGCTACCGCCGGCTGATCAACAAGCTGTTGGAGCAGTCCGGCAAGGACGTCAAGACGCGGTACGATCTGGCCACCAGCTACTACAGTACCCGCGAGTACGAGGAGGCGCGACAGGAGGTGGACCGGATCCTGGCGTTGGCGCCGGGCCACCAGAAGGCGCGGTTCTTGATGGCGGAACTGTGCCGCAAGCAACTGGACTACGAGAGCGCAGCCAAGGTGATGGCGGGGCTGCTGCGTGAGCATCCGAATCGGCGCGCGTGGTTGCTGGCGCAGGGCGAGGTGTACCTCGACATGCAGGCGTTCGATCGTGCGGCCGCGGTCTTCGAGCGGCTGGTGGCGCTGGCACGAAATGAACCCCGTCGGCGAGCGTACCGGATGCGGCTGGTGGGGGTCCACGCCGCGGCCCGTCAATACGACAAGGCCGTGGCCGTGGCCGAAAAGTGGGTCGACCAGGACGCGGACAGCGTGACCGCGCGTCGTCTGCTGCTCGAGGCATTGCACGAAGCTGGCCAGGATGACCGGGCGATCCGGTTGGCAAAGCAGTGGATGGGCGCTGGGCTCGACAAGGTGAAAAAGGACGGCAAGCCGGCGGGGCGCGGCAAGGACGCAGAGCACGTCAAGGAAAAGGTAGAGCGCACCATCAAGAACGCAGAGCGCTTCATCAAGGATGCAAGGCGAGGCAAGAAAACGTCCGACGATGCCCGACGGCAGGCCGGCGACATGCTGATCTCAGCCTACGTGTCAGCCAAGCGTCACGACCAGGGCCTGGAAACGCTGCTGGGCTGGATGGAGGACGACCCGTCGAACCGCTCGCTGCTGCGCCAGGTCTGGTTGGTGCTGTTCGACGCGAGGCGGTATGACGACGCCGTCGAGCTGTGCAAGTCCGCCATCGCCACGATCCAGCAACCGCGGGCCTACCGACTGATGTTGGCACAGACCTACATGGAGGCCCGTCAGTACGACGAGGTGCTGGCGGTGCTGAAAGACATCCCGAAGTCCGATCGGGATGGGCTGGTGATGCGGCTGGAGATCATGGGCCTGTTGGGGGCGAAGCGGTTCGACGAGGCGCTGCGGATCGCCGAGAAGGCGGTGGCCGGCGCGAGGAAGGAGGAAACGCGGCTGGTCAACAGCCGACTGCTCGTGTTGATCCATCAGCGTCAAGGGAGGATGGATCTGGCGGAGAAGGAGCTGGCCAAGATCTACGCCGCCCAGCCCAAGGACCCGGGCGTGAACAACGACCTGGGTTACACCTGGGCCGATGCGGGACGCAACGTCGATCGGGCCGAGCGGATGGTCCGGTACGCCCTGGGCCAGGAGTCTCGCAACCCCGCCTACATGGATAGCCTGGGTTGGGTGCTGTACAAGAAGGGTGATTTCGCCGGCGCGGTGCGCTACCTGCGCAAGTCGACGCGGGCGCAGGGAGGCGACGATCCGATCATCTATGACCATCTGGGTGACGCCTGCTGGCGGTTGGGCAAGCGGGACGAAGCGAAGACGTGTTGGGAGCAGTCGGTGGCGCTGCTCCTGAAGGACCAGGCCGAAAACAAAGAGCCCGCCGAACCGGACACGTTGCCCCGTGTGCGCAAGAAACTGGCAGAGCTGAAGCGTGGCAGCGAGCCGTCGGTGGCCGGGGTGGTCGGTCGAGCGACATCGACAAGCCGGCCGGGCCAGGCCGAGGTCAAACCGACTTCAGCGCCGACGAGTCGGTGAGCCCGACGCGGTCGGTGGCCGATCGGTTCGGTTCAGTCGTTATGAGGAGTCGGCAGTGGCAGGTCATTCGCATTGGGCCAGTATCAAGCACAAGAAGGCGGTCGTGGACTCGCGTCGGGGTCGGCTGTGGAGCAAGCTGGCGCGGAACATCATCGTGGCGGCCAAGGCGGGCGGGGGCGATCCGGAGCAGAACCTGACGCTGCGGTACGCCATCGACAAGGCGAAAGACGCCAACATGCCTCGCGACACGATCGAGAAGGCCATCAAGCGGGGCACGGGCGAGCTGGCGGGGGCCGACTACGAGGAGGTCCTCTACGAAGGCTACGGGCCGAACGGTGTGGCGGTGATGGCCGCA
>CAYOGX010000664.1:0-3767 GCA_964403235.1 uncultured Planctomycetales bacterium
CGGGACGCGGGTGCTTCCGGAGTGGCTGCCGATGCTCGACAACGTTTGCGGGAGTTTGGTGGCGCTGGCGGTGGTGGCGATCTGCGGCTGGCTCGCCGGGTGCCAGGACCCGGATCGAGACGTCACCTACAACCCGTTTGTGGAGAACCACGGCAGCCCCACCGTCGGCAGTCGGGTGGAGGGCATTCCCAATCGCGCCATGGACCGGCTGGACCGATTCGACAGCCGGCTGGAAAACACGCTATACTAGTCGCGGCGCGGAAGACGAGGGGGGTCGGTTAGCCGCGCGCCAGCAGCGAAAGTACCGCAGTCCAACGCCGGGCGGAGTCCTCTGGGGGACGGAATGATCATCTGCTTCACAACGGATCTGCACGGGCGGGTCAATCTGTACGAGCAGGCGGACGAGCTGGCAAGACGTAGCGGGGCGGACGTGCTCATCCTCGGTGGCGACATGCTCCCCGACGGTGAGATGAGCAATCCGGGCCCGGCGCAAACCGGGTTCGTCCGCGGCTGGTTCGCAGAATGGGTCAGGCGGCTGAGCCGCAAGCTGCCGGGCTGCCGCGTCGCGACGATCTTCGGCAACCACGACTGGCTCTGCGCCCTCGAGGCCATGGACCGGCTCGACGCCGAAGGCCTGCTGACGGTGCTGCGGCCCGATCGTCCGGCCGAGTTCGGCGGTTGGAAGGTGCTCGGGTTCAGCCTGTCGCCGCCGTCGCCGTTCTTCACCAAGGATCTCGAGCGGCTGGACCGGCCGGGCGACAGCCCGCCGGTGGCGGGGGGCGGTCGGTGGGACCCGGCCACGCAGTCCGTCGTGCCAGCGCTCGCGCCGGATCACTTCACCTCCGGGCCCACGATTCAGGAGGAGCTGGCCAATGTGATTCCCGTTAACGGGCAGTGGATCCTCGTGTCGCACGCACCGCCGTTCGATTCCGGGCTGGATCTGCTGATCACCGGCGAATCGGTCGGGTCGCGCGCGGTCCGCGAGTTCATCGAACAGCGCCGACCGGCGATTTCGCTGCACGGTCACCTGCACGACTCGCCTTACCGGTCCGGGCGGTTCTACGAACAGATCGGCGAGACGATCTCGATCAATCCCGGGCAGGGCGCGGCGCGGCTGGCGGCGGTGACGTTCGATCCGGACGACGTGATCGGCACGATCCAGGGGCACGGCATCCGATTACCGTCTTCGGATTGACCCGGGCGCGGCAGGATCAGATCCGCCCGTAGTGTTTCAGCTTCCATCGACGACGTTTTTCGCTGTGTGCCCGTTTGCGGTCGGACATGCGGGCAAGCTCACGCCAGACGGCCTTCCAGTCGGCGTGGTCGCACCCGGGGCCGGTCAGGTACGACTTCAGGAACCGGGCGCGGTCGGTCCGCGTGACGACCTTCGCCTCGTCCAGGCTGACGTTGAATCGCATCAGGGGCCGCAGCCGGTCGTGACGAGACAGACGGCGGTGCAATGACAAGCCATCCAAATCGATCAACACGAGGTGGGGCGGGGCGTCGCCGACGGGGTCCCACTGGATCAGGAGGTTGGGCGCCTTGAAGTCCCGGTGAGCGAACCCCTTGGCCTGGAGGTCCTTGACCAGCCGCACCAACGCGGCGATCAGCCGGTCCTTCTGCCGCCTCAGCGTCCCGGAGTCTTGGCGGAGCAGGTCGACGCGGAGCACGACGTCGAAGTCCTTGCCATCGAGGATGGCCTCGGTCAGGACGACGCTGTCGAGCAGCAGGCCGGCGAACCGGCGTTCCATCACCGCCAACGGCCGGGCCGTCGGCAGGTCGCGATTGAGCAGCTCGTAGCCGCGCTTCCAGGTCTTGAGGTTGCGCGAATCACAGAACAAATAGTAGCACTTCTTCCACCACGTCCTGGGGTGCGTGCGCTTGCAGATGACGTCGAGGGGCCCGTCTTCGGTGGGGAGCTGGGCCCGGCAGACGGTTGCGGTGTGGGAATCCTTGATCAGGCCCGCTCGATCGCCGCGCACGAAGTCGAGGGGGTTATCCAGCCACTGCCGCCATTGGGTGCGGGTGAAGCGCATGCGGGACGCGCGGCTGTGGTCGGAGGGATGCTTGGCCCACAGATAGGCGTGGCCCCGCCAGCCGCCTGGTGTCTTGAGTCGGCAGAAGTACTTTCCGTCGCGCATGGCGACGCGGTCGCGTTTGGCCCACAGCCGCCGGGCATGTCGCTCCGCGGCGCCGTTGAGGGCGGCCACGAGTTTGCGGTAGTCGAGGAGGATGTTCGGCCCGCTGCCGGCGCGACGGGACAGCTCCTCGCGAAAGGCGAGATAGTGGCGCAGGAACCGCAGCCGGTCCGTCCGCGTGGCCCGTCGACGGAACCACTGGTTGAGCTGCGCGAGATTGCGAACCGCCATCCGATCCGGGACCCGCTCGCTGGCCCGGACGTTGTGCAGGTCCACAAAGACGACACGGGGCAGATCGTCCGGGCCCGCCGTCGCCAACAGATTGCCCGCGTGGAGGTCGCGGTGATGGAACCCTCCCTGATGGGCCTGCGCGACGACGCTGGCCGCCGCTTCGATCACGGCGTTCGCCCGGCGGCGGCGCTGGGTCGGATCGGCCGAAACCACCTGGTGCTCCCAGTAGGCCTGAAGCGGAACCGTCTCGGGAAGCGCCCGGGTGATCAGGATCCCCGGACCGGTCAGGCCTCGCCACCCGACCACCCCATAGGCGACCGGCTCGACCGTGGCGATGTGGTGGGCCCGTGCGTGGTCCACCGCCCGCCACTCCAGCTCGCAGCCCGGACCGCGCAGGATCGCGCGGACCCGGTCCCGCAAGCCCGTGTGCCGGTATAGCTTGGCGAAGAATTTCTCTTGTCCGACCGTGACCCGCCAGACTTCGCGCGAGACGTTCCGCTTGACGGGCTCGGCCTGCGGTTCGGCGATCAGGTGGAGCCAGTTCGGCGCGGACGGGCCGAAGACGACCCATTCCCACCCCGGCCTGACCTGCCAGGTCACGCCGTTGGCGACGATCTTGACCGATGCCCAGCCGGCACCCGCCTCGGTCCCCGATGGGCTGGTGTGCTCTCGGGTCTCACTGGATGAGGGCGTGTTGGCAGCATCCTGCGGCCGAAGGGGTGAGCTCATCTTCGGTGTCCCACTGTGTGTTGAAGGATCTGCCCGACAATCAGATTTCCGACCCGCGCCACGGTGCATTCTAGGGGCGGCGGGCCGGCCGAATCAACTGTCGCCTTTGTATTTGGCGTAGAGCTGGGGCAGGTGCTGCTTGACCTGTTCGGTCAGCTCCTGATCGCTGACGGCCGTCGTTCGGCCGTGCTCGTTGTACTGCCCCATGACCCATTTCTGGATCTTGACCACCTTGGTCACGCCGACCTCGTCAGCGGTACCCTTGGTTCCCAAGAACTCGTTGACCCACACGGCGATGCCGTCCGTACCGGTCTTGTCGGTGATGGCCACCCGCGGGGGCCGGCCCAGCAGGCTGCCGGTGTCGAAGATGTTGTAGATCCGCTCGTCGCGGCGGAGCCCCCCCGCGTGGATGCCCGCGCGGGTGGTGTTGAAGTGCTTGCCCACGAACGGGTAGTCGTCGGGGATGGGCATGCCGATCGATTCCATGTACCGGGCCGCCTCGGTGATGTAGCGGAGATTCAGGCCCAGCCTCGAGCCGCGCAGTCCGATGAGCTCCATCAGCGCGCCTTCCAGCGGCGGGTTGCCCGTCCGTTCGCCGAAACCGAACAGCGTGCAATTCACCGCGTCACATCCGTATAGCCAGGTGCTGACCGCATTGATGTGAACCTT
>CAYOGX010000665.1:0-3766 GCA_964403235.1 uncultured Planctomycetales bacterium
GTGGGATGTGAAACGAGTCTTGGGAACCGTGCCCGTCGAGCCGGACGGCTCGGCCTATTTCGAGGTGCCGTCCGGTCGGGCGGTCTATCTCCAAGCGATCGACGACGAGGGACGATTGATTCAGAGCATGCGGACCTTCGTCCAGGCCGCCCCCGGCGTGACCCGGTCCTGCATCGGGTGCCACGAGCACAAGTTCAGCACACCCCTGAACGACGGGTACCGCCGGGCGATGCGGACCGACCCCGTTCGCCTGAAGCCAGAGTCGTGGGGCAGCGGATTCATCGACTATCCGAGCATGGTCCAGCCGATCCTCGACAAGCACTGCGTCCGCTGCCACGGGGGCAGAGGGGGCGTCGCCGCCAGACTGGATCTGTCGGGAGGCTGGACGGAGTACTTCAGCATCAGCTACGAGAACCTCATCAACAGACGGGAAACGCAGGTGACGGCCTACCTGATCGCAGGGATTGACTGCATGAACGGGACCTCCCGATGGTCGGCCCAGATCTTCCCGCCTCGATTCCACGGTTCAGGGGCCGCGCCGCTCGCCGAGATGCTCGTCGCCGGTCACCAGGGGCGGGTTCCGAACCTGACGCGCCGAGAACGTGACCTGATCCTGGCCTGGATCGACACGAACGGCCTGTACCACGGGACGTGGGACTACACCGACCACGGCTGCCGGATCGGCACATGGCCCCAGACCAAACAAGCGCTAACCGACCAGATGGAGGCGGCCGGGTGCATGCGATGCCACAAGAAGAAGGACAAGGTCCAGTTCGAGAACGACTGGTTCAATCTCGAGCGTCCGGAGTTCAGTCGCATCCTGCGAGCGCCGTTGGCGGAGGGCAAGGAGGGCTGGGGCTTGGGCCTGTGCCGCGATCGGAAGGCGGACCCTGACCGACAGCGGGTCCGGCTGCTGGCGACGGGCGGGTACATCCACCACGTCCTGGCGCTGGAGTCGCTCAAACCGAAGACGGTCGAGCCGCCGGACGACACGGGCAAGCCGGTCGTGAGTTTCGCATCCGCGGCCGACGAGCACTATCAGGCGATGCTGGCCATCATCCAGCGGGCGCGCCGACGGGCGCTCAGCCAGCCCCGCGTGGATATGCCCGGCGCCGAGATCAAGGCGGGCGCGTTCCGCCAGTTGATCTCGCCGCCGCTGCCCGAGAAGCCCCCCGCCCTGAGCGCGCGGGCCGATGATGACGGCATCGCGGCCCTGTCCTGGCCGTGGTCGGCCGACACGATCGGGCTGACGTTCGAGGTCCACCGCGGCGACCGGGAGGACTTCGCGCCCTGCCCCCAGACGCTGCTGAGCACGACGACGCGGTTCAGACACGAAGATCCGGACGCCCGCGCCGGACGGCAACACTATGCGCTGCTGGCCATCGCCAATGGCCACCGCAGTCAGCCCGCACGCGCCGCCGTTACCGTGCCGTCGCCGGCGCGACCCCGCGCCCCCACGGGCCTCGAGGCCACGGCAAAACCCGGCGAGGTCGTGCTGACATGGGACCTGGCCAACAAGGCCAATCTGCGCTTCAACGTCTACCGCGCGAAGGCAGGATCCGGCGAGCTCGAGAAGCTCAACGACGAACCCGTCCTTGACGAGACCTACGTCGACGTCGTGCCGGCCGCCGGTGTGACGTACCAGTACGTCGTTCGTGCCATAAGCCGTCGCGGCCTGGAGAGCGGCGTGAGTTCGCTGGTGGCCGCCGCCGCGCTGCCCGAACGAAGGGCGCCCGTGTTCGCCGTCCGCTTCGATCGCAAGGTGAACGCCCGGCTGATGGACGACGTTGTCCTTAAGGCCAAGACGCACGGCAAGGCGAAGATCGCCGACGGAACGCTCGACCTGCGAGCTGGCGGGCACGTCAGCTTCCCGCACAAGCCCGAGTTCGATCTCGCGTCCCGGCTGTCGGTCGAGTGTTCGGTCTATTTGGACCAGGCCGGCCAGTCGCCCGTGGTGGTCAGTTGCGGCCAGTGGAACGGCACGGGCTGGTTCCTCCAGAAGTTGGGGGGGACCTGGCGGTGGCATCTGGGCGGTGTGGACTGCGACGGCGGCAAGCCCGAGGTGGGTCGATGGGTCCACGTCGTCGCGACGTTCGACGGTCGGCAGGCACGGGTGTACCAGGACGGCGTGGAAGTGGCCTCCAAATCGTGCAGTCCGAACCCCGCGCCGTATACCGGGTCGCTCTTGATCGGCCAGTACAGCCCCGGCCCGGCGCCGTCCTACCAGGTCACCGGCCGCGTCGCGGACGTCAAGATCTACCGCCGCACCGTCAGACAAAAGCAAGCCGAAGCGATGTTCAAGGCAGCAAGACCCCAACCAGCCCGGAATTGACATGGCCCGCCCGGCACCCGCCAGCACGAGCGACATAGATCCACCGTCGCAAGATGGGGGCATTCGAGCCGAGGCCAACGTTGGGACGACGGGTGTTCGTGCGGCAGGAGTCTCCGCAGGGCGGCCCGAGGTCGAAAGGGTACGAGACGCCTCGCGGTCGCACACCCTTATATTTTCTCCAAAAAAGATGCTTGACACTGTTCGTGGGGGGGGGGTAGCCTGACACACCCAGGTTGCGGGAGGTGGAGCGTAGGCCCCCTCAAGGACTCTGAGACAACTTCGCGACGAACCGGGTGGCGGTGCAGGGGCCAAGGCTCTCGCGTCAGTCCCATGCTGCTGCTGATGCTGGCGGTGCCACCGCCCGGCGCATAGATAACATGCACATGCCGAGACAGGTGCCCTCTATCCTGGGGATGGTGGGACATCCCGGCACGACACATCAACTGACCACTGGGGATTGGAGGCGAGCCATGAACGTCCGAGTTGGTTTCATTGTGGCGCTAGGCGTGATGGTGTTTGTCTGTTTGCAGGCGTCGGGCGGGGAATGGGATATCGTCCAGCTGATTGACAACGGGGATGAGGACTACGATCCCCGCGTCTCCGGGTCGAACATCGTCTGGCTTGGGTCTAGGGGGGGCAACGGTGAGATCTTCGTCTACGACGACAACACAGGCGTCACGACACGGGTCACGGAGAACCTCTTGCTCGATGACCAGCCCGATATCTGGGGCTCCTATGTGGTCTGGATCCAGGACACGGTGGCGGGCGACTGGGAGGTCTTTCTCTACGACATCGACGCAAACCTTGTCACGCAGGTGACGAACGATGACCACACCGATCATCTACCCAAGGTTTCGGGCTCGAACGTGGTCTACCAACACTGGACCGGCAGCCAGTGGGATATCTGGTTGTACAACGGGACCGCCACGACGCAACTGTCGGTAAACAGCCACAACGACGAGAAGCCCCAGATCTCGGGCTTGAACGTCGTCTGGGAAGGCCATGACGGCAGCGACTACGAGATCTTCGTCTACGAGATCGGCGCAGACGTTACCAAGCAGATCACAAACAAGAGCGGCGACGACCGTGATCCCCAGGTCTCCGGCTCGAAAGTGGTGTGGAAAGGGCATGACGGCAGCGACTACGAGATCTTCGTCTACAACATCACCACAGTTATCACCACGCAGCTCACAAACAACGCCCGCGAAGAGCGAAATCCCCAAATCTCCGGCTCGAGAGTGGTCTGGGGAGGTCACGACGGCAACGACTGGGAGATCTTCCTCCACGACATCGATGCAAACGTTACCACGCAGATCACGAACAACGGCGAAGACGACTACCGCCCTCAGGTCTATGGGTCGTACGTCGTTTGGGAAGGCTGGGACGGCAACGACTGGGAGATCTTCGCCCACAACATCAACACAGGTCTCACGG
>CAYOGX010000666.1:0-3765 GCA_964403235.1 uncultured Planctomycetales bacterium
CGGTACGACGGGTCGAACATCCCGATCTGCACCTTGTCGAAACCCATCGTATCGCCCGGCCGACCGAAACGTGTGTTGATCCGGGCGACGGGCGGTTGGCCGGTCTGCAGCTCGGCAGCGGTCTCGACCGTACCCGCCGGCTGCCAGGTCCCGCCCGCGTACACCACCGGCTCGTCGAACGCGTATCCGCCGCTAGTCAACAACGACCCGCCAGATTGCAGAAACGTCTGCACGTTCTGCTTGGCTGCAACCGGAAACCGCGGACCCTGGCACATGACGAGCAGATCGAGATTCGACCGCGACAACCGACCCGGATCCGACAGGTCGCCCGCGCGGAGCGGCGTCACACCGAAACCGGCGCCGCGCAGGACGGCCGCCAAGCGTTTGACCGTATCGCCGCCGTGCGGCGGGGCCAGACCCGGCTCATCGAACACAGCCACGCGGCCCAGCCGGCCCGACGCTACAGTGAACGACTCCGATCGCGGTGGATCCATCGGGCCGACTCCTTTGCGCAGTGCCCAGGCGACGTCATCGATGCCGATCGACATCGGCGCATAGTTGAACCCCAACAGCATTCGGTTCACCGACAGCAGGTCGCGCTTGCGATTGCCGCGCGGATCGTAACGGAACCGCCCCAACGGCACGCGCACCCGAACCCACCTACCAGGCCAGTCGGGCGGATCGCGGGCGTCGACGGTCGCCCGGGCCAGGTGCCCGTCGCCGTCCGGCTCGAGCAGCCACACGTGCATGGCCGCCCCGCGTGAAGCGCGATACGCCCGCGCCCAGAACACCACTGCCGTCGCGTTTGGCGGGATCGCGACCGCGTGCCGGAGATTGCCCCACCGCCGCCCCTGGAACGACACCCGCATCGCCGCCGGACCGCTATGACAATCGGCCGCGTCGACACGAAACGTGATCTTCTCACCGCCATCGGCGTTGACCGACCAACCGCCAACGTCGTCGATGCGGTCGATCACCCCCACCGATTCACCGGCCCACGCCATGCTTGTTGTCGCCAACGCACACAACGCCCCCCGGATCACAGCGCCCCTCCTTGCGTCACCTCGAGTAGTTCGCACGAACGCGCCTCCTCTATCTGTCCCGGGCCCGCGACAGTATACTCCCTAGCTGCGCTTGGCGGACACGCTGCACAAGCGTCAGCCGACCAAGACGGCCGTGCCGGGAGGTCACCGTGGCTACAACTGTCGCATCCCGCGTTGAACACATGGGCATCGCCGTGGCAGATCCAAACGCCTCGGCCCGGTGGTACCAGCGCATCCTGGATTTTCAGCCGGTCTTCGGCAACGGCGAGGACCCCCCCACGCTGCTGGTCGAGCACCCCAGCGGGTTCCGCCTCGAGATCATGCCCAAGACCGATCTGCCCCAGCCGGTGCGGGCCGTTCGCGACCCGGGATGGTCGCACATCGCCTTTACCGTCGCCAACATCGAGCAGGCTGCGGCCGACCTGAAAACGCGCGGGCTCGAACTCGACGCCAGGGTCGTCGACGCCGTCGGCGGCGGACGCATCCTCAACTTCGCCGATCCCGACGGCAACATGTTCCAGATCGTCGAGCGCCCGGCGAGCGCGTAGCCGTTCCACCCACGTCTTCAGCAGGTTCTGGTTGGCCCCGTCGCGTGCGACGGGGTCCAGCGATGCATCCGGGAACAATGAGACCGGCCAGCGTCAGGCGATGCTCCGTCCGCCGTCGACGTTGATGATCTGTCCGGTGATGTAGTCGCCGCCTTCGACGAGGAACCGGACGGCCGCGGCGACGTCGTCGACCTGGCCTTCACGCTTGAGCGGCACGCGACGCAGCGCGGTGCGGCGTGTCTCTTCATCGCACGCATCGGGCAGCAATGCCACGCCAGGCGAGATGCCGTTGACGCACACGTCCGGCGCCATCGCCTTGGCCAACGCCCGTGTTAGCGTGACCAGGCCCCCCTTACTCACACAGTAGGCGACGTAGTCGGCCCATGGCCGGTCGGCGGAGATGTCGCAGATATTGACCACACGCCCCGGCGGGCGCGCACGCAGATGCGGCCAGGCCTGCTGGGCCAGCATGGCCGGTGCCGTCAGGTTCGCGGCCAGATGCGCCTCCCACGACTCCCGTGACAGGTCGGCCAATGGCGTCGGTTCCCACAGCGACGCATTGTTCACCAGCACGTTCAAGCCCCCCAACTGCCCGACCGTCTGATCGACGAGCAGCCGCGGCGCGCCGGCGTCCGTCAGGTCGGCTTGGATCAACGCCGCCCGTCGGCCCAGCGACTCGATGCGCGCGACGGTCTGTCGGGCGTCGTCGAGCGACCTGCGACAGTGGACGGCCACGTCGTAGCCCGCACGCGCCAGCTCCAGCGCAATCGCCCGCCCCACCCGACGCGCGCCGCCCGTCACCAGTGCCACCCGGGCCTGTCCGCTCATGTCAACGTTCTCCCGACGATCCGGGCGCTCAGGTCAATCCTCGGGCGTGGTGTCGGTTGGTTGCTCATCGTCCTGGTCAAGCAACTCTTCCGGTACCTTGTGCATCTGCCAGACGTCGTCTGCTGGCGTGGGGGGGGCGGGCCTGGCGGTCACGTACGCGATCAGCCTGCGTCGCAGCCGCGCCATCGCCAGGCTCGCGACCAGAAACACGACCGTCAGCGCGCCGGCCGCCAGCAGCCAATACCGCCATTGCCGCGCCACGGTCGGACGATCGACCGGCGCCGCCGCAACGGACCTGGTCTGGGACGTCGACCTGGCCTGCAACCGTTCCAGCTCGGCCCGTCGGTGCATCACCGTCGCCACGCTGCCCAGCAGGCACACTACGCCGATCAGCATCAGCCCGAAGGCCATGCGTCGTCGTTCACGCAGGTTCAACCTCGACGTCCCCTTCCCGTTCGGGGCCCACACGACCGGCGACGGTGCGACGCCGATCCGCCAGCGCACTACGTCCTCGACATCTGCCAGGCCAACGACGCCCTCGGGTCGAAATCTGACCCCTCCTGTAGCTCATCCAGCAGCGCCTTCTGCCGATCGTCCAGCGTCGACGGCGGCACGATGCGGATCACCGCATAGTGGTCGCCCCGCTCATCGGTCTTCGCGTCCATCACACCCTTGCCCTTCAGGCGAAGCTTTGTCCCGCTGGCCGTACCTGCCGGTACGTTCACCACCGTCGGCCCGTCGATCGTCGGCATCTCGATCTTCGCGCCGAGACACGCTTCGGCGATCGTCACCGGCACGTCCAGGTAGACGTCGTTGCCAATTCGTTTGAAATAGGGATGCGGCTGGATGCGGCACACGATGTACATGTCGCCCGGTGTTCCGCCGCCCCGCCCCGGTTGTCCCTTACCTCTCACGCGGATCCGTTGGCCCGGCTGGACGCCGGCCGGGATGCGGACCTTGATCGTCTCGGCCCTCCGTCGGCCCCGCAGACCCATTCGCGACAGATCGACCTCCAGCGTCGTGCCGTGGATCGCCTGCTCGAACGACAGGGCGACCTCGTGCTCGACGTCTTGCCCCCGGTCCGGTCGCCGCGGCGTCCGTCGCCGAGGTGGCGGCTCGGCCCCCCGCTGACGGACGAACCGTTCGAAGAGGCCTCCCATTCCCCCGCCCCCCATCCCGCCGAAGATGTCCTCCAAATCGCCCAGGTCGAACTCGATCCCGCCCGGACCCCCCGACGTCGTGCGAACGTGCACCCCCCCGGGCCCCGTCCGCCAACCGCCGTGCCCCCCCGCGCCGACGCCGGCGTGGCCGAACCGGTCGTCCTGCTGGCGCTTCTCCTTGTCGCC
>CAYOGX010000667.1:0-3757 GCA_964403235.1 uncultured Planctomycetales bacterium
TCCTCTACGCCCAACGAGGATTTGACACCAAGGAGCGCTACGGCAAGCCCCCGCCGGTCTGGTGATTCAGTTCTTCGTTCGGCCCAGCGGTCCCATTTTGCAGATCTGGAGAATGTGAGGCCTGCGCGGGGTCAGGACGAGACCGCTCCGCGCGCCCGGACCTATGTCGGGCCGCCGCTGGTCGCTCCCGAGCGTTTGTGCTGCTTGCCCGATCGGCTCATGCCGGGCTAGGGCGCGACGGATACCGTTCCGTCGACAAGGCGTATAATGCCGACGGGCGTCGCGGACGGGCTGGCTACGGTCCGGCAAACGGCGGATCTGGGTTCCCGGATGCAATGCGGTTCGGGGGATAGGGAGCGGACAACGAGGTGTAGACCATGAGCGAGACCCGACGGAAGCGGCTTGTGGGCCCGGTCGTCGCGGTGCGGACGTTCCGGACCGATGACGGGAAGCTGGACCTGCCCAAGCAGCACCGGCACATGCGATGGATGATCGATCAGGGCATCAACGAGGGCAACGGCGTCGTCATGGGCGCCGGCGGCGGGGGGGAAGGATACTTCATGGACGACGGCGAGTGGCGGGCCATCGTCGAGCTGACGGCCGAGGAGTGCGCGGGCCGCGTGCCGTGCCTTGCGGGCATCTTCGAGCTGTCCGCCCGCGAGGCGGCCCGCAAGGCCGCGCTCGCCGCGGAGGCCGGCATCGACTTCGTCCAGGTCCAACCGCCGCACTACATGGTGCCGACCGACGACGAGGTGTTCGCGCACTACAAGGCCATTAACGACGCCGCCGACGTGGGCATCATGTGCTACAACTCGCCGTGGGCCATGCCCCGCCCGGGGTACGAGCTTACCCCGCCGTTGTTAGAACGGCTGTTGCGCTTGGAGAACGTCGAGGGGGTCAAGTGGTCATCCTACGACATGCGGAACTACGTGACGTGCCTGCGGCTGTTCGCCCAGGAGCTGAACTTCATTAACAACCAGCCGCCCTTCGTCCTGTCCATACCGATTAAGCTGGGTATGACGGGTTTCATTGACGCCCACGGGAACGTGGCCCCGCGACTGGTGCTGCACATCTGGGATTTGTGGCAGAACAAGCGATATGACGAGTACGACGAGCTGATTCTGCGGATGAGCATCGATCCGGTCCTGCACGTGCACATGCCGGAGGAGCTCCAGTGGCGTGGGATGGGCGAGGGCCCGCTGGCGCGGTTGGGCATGGAGGCCGCCGGGTTGCGGATGGGCCCACCGTTCCCGGCCCAGGAGCCGCTCGGTGAGGCGTTCGTCAAACGCTTTGAGGAGAGCTACCAGAAGAGCGGGTTGGCCGATTGGGTGGACTGGAAGGAGTGACCGCGTCCAATCCGCGAATCGGCAGGGGGGTGCACGCCGTCACGTCGTCTGCCGCGAACGGGGCCCCCGGGGATGAGCGACAGGCACGTATCACGACGGGACCTCGACGCCCGCGCGTGACGGCCGCGGGGTCCGACTTGCGAGTTGCCTGCGGCTGTTGGTAAGCTCAGCCTGCGGGAGGGCCGAGTATGGCCAAGAGGGCGGGCAAGGACCGGCACAGGGCTCGCGACCCTCGATCGCGTCGCCACCGTGAATCGAGATCCAAGACGAGGCCAGGCCCTCGCCGGCCTCGAGCTCCCCAGGCCCGACCCACCGTCCCGACCGTTTCGGAAACCCCAATCCTGTGGAACCGAACGGACTCCGTGCTGCTGACCGGGCTCGTCGTGGTCGCTTGCGCGGTGCTGCTGCCCAACCTCGGCGATCGTTGTCTGTGGCAGGACGAGGCCGAGTGCGCGCTGCCGGCCAAGGGCGTCCTGCGTACGGGCCTGCCCGTTGCGTGGGACGGACGGCTGCTGACGACGCAGGAACACGGTGAGGAGCTGACCGACTCGTTTCTGTGGGCGTGGACGCCGTGGGCGATGCACTACTTCGCGGCCGCGGGGATGGCCGTCTTCGGCTCGACGTCGCTGGGCGCCCGGTTGCCGTTCGCGTTGTTGGGGTGTGCATCGATCGGATTGACGTACGTGGTCGCACGGCGGTTGGTTCAGGATCGCTGGACGTCGTGTCTGGCCGCTGTGTTGTTGGTCTCGTGCGTGCAGTACCTGTTGTTGATGCGTCAATGTCGGTACTACGGCATCGTGCCGGCGGCGGCGTTGTTGGCGGTCTGGGGCTACACCGACCTGCATCGGCGGCGCGGCCTGATTCTACTGACGGCGGGGATGGTCCTGCTGTTTCACGCGAACTACGCGACGTGTCTATGCTTCGCATTGGGTCTGGCCGTTCACATGGCGATATGGCGGCGAGATCGCAAGACGCTGGTTCGTCTGGCCATAGCGGCCGCGGTGGCGGCGGCGCTCACGCTGCCGTGGTATTTCGGCCTGGGGATGCACCACGTGTTTGCCAAGAGCCGGGCGCTGGGCTACAAGCCCGATCCGTTCGGCCAGACGACGTTCAAGCTGATGTTCGTGATCAACCAGTTCGCCTGTCCGATGGTGGTGGTGCTCGGGCTGGTCATCGCGGCGGTGGCTCGGCGGCTCCGCGTCCGGGGCGGGTACGGCCTGGTGGCGTGCATGGCCGTCGGGATGATGATCGTGCCCGTGTTCCTGTGGGCGAACCCGCGATACGTGATGCACATGCTGGCGTTGGGCCCGATCGTGGTGGCCGCGGCCGTTCGGGAAGTCCACCTGCGCAACGTCGTGGTCGGATACGTGCTGGCGGTCGTGGCGACGGCGACGAATCTGCTGCCGGCGGCCACCTGCGTCCTGTTTCCCGCCGACGTGGGTACGTCCAAGCTCAACGGCGAGTACGTGACCGGGCGCCAGGTGCTCGCCCAGTCGGTGGTCAAGAAGGAATGGGCCGGCTACGTCCATGAGCTCCACACGCCGTTTGTCGGACCGAACGAGGCCATCGTCCGCTTCTTGAACGAGCAGACCGAGCCGAACGACATCCTCTTCGCGGCCTACGGCGACTTGCCCATCATGTTTCACACGCATCGGCGGTGTGCCGGGTTGTTGGCGCCGTCGAGTCGTCGCCGACCGGGGTGGGATCGACTGCCCGACTACCTGTGGGATCTTGACGCGGCGAGCGTTCTGGTCGTGCGGCCGTGGTGGCAGGTGCCGGGTGGTTACCAGGCCCTGTACCATCGTTGGGAGGAAAAGGCGCGACGCAGCGGCCAGGAGCTGGCGCGGCGCGTGTTGCCCGTCCAGGACATCCGCTGGGGTAACAGTCCCGGGCCGAGATATCACTGCTTCCGATCGCCCGGGCCTAAGCCCGGCTTCAACGTCATGCTGATCAGACGGCAGCCGCGCCAAGAGGACTGAAGGCGGCACCCCGACCCACGGCCGTATACCGTTGGCGGACAAGCCGGTAGCGGTACAAGACCGCGGGCCACCAAACCGCTTCTACCCCGCCCCGATCGACGGGTGCTGCAACTGCCCGGTCAACAACGATGTCCCCCACAGGGGCGGGATGGGACAGTCGTCCCGTTCCTGGACGGGCCATTGGCCGAGCGAGTCGAGAGACTTGTTGTCGAGTACGGCGGCAGGGGATTCTCGGATGCTCTTGAGGAACTTGCCCGATGTCCGGATTTGGTGTATACTTGTACTAGCAAGAAGGATACATGGCACCTAGTCGGTTGCGCTCCAATGAAATGCGCCCTCGGATTTCCCGGATGGGGTCTTGCCCGATGGCATGACGCAGGTACGTTCTTCCTGTAATCTAAGGGTCTTCGGCCAAATTTGCCGGAGCATCGA
>CAYOGX010000668.1:0-3748 GCA_964403235.1 uncultured Planctomycetales bacterium
TGTGGCCACCGTCCAGGCGGCCCAGAACATGGTCAACAACGGCGTCCTGAGCTGCGACACCGCTCACCTCGTTCGATTGCTGCGTGGCGATGTTGCCGTCGCCACCCGAGACGATGTCGTTGAGGCTGACGGACGTGACGTTGAACTCGAGGGAGCCGGCCGTGCCGATCTGCACGGCTTCGCTGATGCGGAGTTGCAGGCGTCGCGAATCCAGCAGCGAATTCACACTGCACACCCCGCCCATGCACACGACCTTGGTGCATTCCTCACCCGACTGGCCCTGCTGCGTTGCAATCGTCTCGCAGAACCGGTCGTGGGTGATCAGCGCCGCGCCGCCGCGAATGCCGATGGTGGCCACGGGCGTGGTGATGGTCGCGCCGTCGCGGTGGCTGATCTGGCCGCCGACGAAGCGCAGGGCGCCACCGGCCAGCCGGACCGCAAACTCCCCGGACCCCTGTGACGGATCGTAGACGAACTGGTCGATGACCATGTCGCTGTTCGGCCCGACCGTCAGCGTGGACTTGTCCAGGAACATCACCTGAAGCGATCCGCTCTCGGTGGTCTGGATACGTTCGTTGGTGACCAGGCGCGTACCGATATCCAGTTCGCGGGCCGATCCGCCGGGTGGCGTCCCCAGCGACGATGGGCGCACCGCCGCCGCGGCGCCAACCTCCTGGCTCCACGCCGGAGGCGCAGCAAGGCTGGCCGCAAGCGCCATGCCCATTGCCGCAAGCGCGATACCGGACTGTCTGGAGAACTGGATCACCGTCGCGACCTCCACGTCAGAACTTGCCGACCGGCCCGACCGTCACCTGCAGATTGTCGTAGGTAAAGCGCGACAGGGTCGAGTCGTTTGCCGTGTACATCACCTGGGCGCTCAGGCTTGTGAAATCGGTCACCGGAGCCACCAGAGTTCCGCCGAGGTTCCACTGGAAATCGCTGCGGATCGTATCCAGACCGTTCTCGACCTCGTTCGGAGCAAGTCCCTTGTAGTCGGTCCAGATCAGACGCGCAAACGGCGTGAATTCCCAATCCGTCGATTGATAGACATCGAAGCCGAAGGTCATCGACAGGTTCGCGATGAACTGATCGTACGTATGATAGCCGACCGCCGCGTCATTCCTGTTGTAGGTCACCCGCGCCGCCACGCTCGCGCGGTCGCTAAGGCGGGCACTGCTGCGCAACGTGTAGGAAAACAGCTCGCCGGTCTGGCTCGGGGCCGACGCGTAGTCGTCCGAGGAATAGAACGTCCGGTTCTTGTATTCGAACTCCGGCTCGATACGCCACCTGTCCGTCAGCATGACGCTGCCGACGGCACCGCCGCCGTAGGCGAACAGGTACGGGTCCGCTCCGAGCAGGATCCCCTGTGTCAGCACATACGGTTTCAGGGAGACCCGGTCGTCGTGCCACAGCAGGCGTGGCCCCGCCTGCAACTCGGCGAAGCCGAGGTCGAGGCGGTCGACCTCGAACTGCTCGGCGTAATAGCCTGAAAGCGTTCCTTCGATGATGAGGTGATCGGAGACGCGGTTGGCGTAGGCAAGTGTCCCGAGAATGAAGGCGTTGAAGTCCTCGATCGGATCTTCGAAGACCCCGGACTCGAACTCCCCGAGTTGCTCTGGCCCGACGTTGGCGTTGGACTGGTAGCGCACGCCGATCTGGGCGAGCCCCGCGAACACCGGCGGTTTGGTCGCGTCCTCGACCACTTCGATCAACTGCTCGATTTCGGTGCGTTGGGCCGGGGTCGCGTCCGGCAGCTTTTCCGCGTCCGCGAGATAGCCGCGTGCGGCCGCGTAGGAGTCGATGCGCAGGTAGAGACGGGCCACCTCGAGCTGGAGGGCGACGTCTTGCGGGTTGAGAAACACAAGCCGTTCGATCGCACCGATAGCGGCGTCAACGTCGCCCAGGACAAGCGCGAGTTCCGCCAGTCGCCGATTCAGGGCGGCGTCCGTCGGATCGTCGAGCAATCGCTCGTAGATCGCGTCGATTTCCTGTTGGCGTGGATCGTTTGGATCGGGAGGCGCCTGCGCCACGGCAAGCGCCGGCAGGAAGAGGGCAAACAGCCCCGCGAACGCAGGCAGCCACCGCCGCCGCGCCCCGGTCGGGCCACGATCCTCAATCCGCAAAAACATGCCGACGCCAGTTCGCCTGTTGAAGTCAGGTCATTGTCCGAAATCGTGAACCGGGGTTCCGGGTGAGTCAAGGATTTCCCTCAATTCCGGACGTTATGCGGGATCATCTTCAGGGGATTGCCCGCTTCCGCAATGCCCGCCCAGCACGTCGATCTCGTAGATCGTCTCGTTGTCTGCGTCGACGTAAGTAACGGCGATGCCGACGTTGGCGTCGGAGAGCGCGCGAATCGCGGCCGTTTCGGTGTCGTCGCAGATGATGTCGCGTGTCCGCTCGTTGGCGGTCAGCACGAAGAGCGATCGGTCGCGATCACGGACGACGCGCTTGAGGCGCATTGTCAGCTCGAGGTTTCCGTTGCGGGCGCTCGCCTTGACGAGTTCGATCGCCGGGCTGACCGCAAGCGGAAGTTCGACGCCATCGACGAAGGCGGCAACCGCCGTGCTGCGTTCATCGGCCGGTTCCGTGTCGTCGTCCGGCACCACCTCGACCCGGCGGAGCGGCGGGGACGCGGGTTCATCCGACGATGAAGAGCCGTCTAGCACTTGGCTGACGCGGGCGAGCCCGGCTTCCGCGGCGGCGAGCGCTTGCCGGCCCGCGCTGTCCACAGCGGCGAGCGCGCGCTCGGAATACGGACGATAGGCGTCCCATCCGGGGGCGTTGATCAGACCTCCCGTCACGACGCCGACACCGCCGCCGAGGATGAACGCCAGCGACAGCGCAGTCCACCCGAAGCCGCGTCGGCCGGGGCTCCTGCGTGTCGTCGTCGCCTGCCGGGCAGGCCGCTGGACGGTGGGCAGGTCTTCCCCGCGTCCCCGTTCCGCATAGAGGTGCGGTTCGACCCGACGCGGAGCGGCCTGGAGGGCCTTGCGATTCGGATGCCTTTCGCCTCCGGCACTGGTCAATGCCCGGACGACCACCACAATGGCGATCAGAAGTGCAAGTGCCGCCAAGAGCGGCAGTAGAAGCCCGGACTCCAGTATCGCTGTCACTACAGGTTTGCCCCTGACGTATCGTCGGTTAAGGAATGCGTGAGCGACGAACCTGCCGGTCCCGTATGCTGCCAGCGTTCACGGGCGCCCGGCGGGGCCATGTCGCTCGTCGGGGAAGCTGCAAGGGCTCGTTGCATGCGTGTTGTCGTTCTCAGATTGGTTGTCTTTGCAGCCTTGCTTGCCGCTGCGGTGTCCGCCGATGAAATTCTCGCCTTTCTGAACGTTTCGGACTGGGCCGTCGGTCGCGAATTCGGTCGTGTAGCGCTGGAGACGCTGGCCTGGATCGCCGGCGCGTTCCTGATCACCGGCGCGGTCGATGTCTTCGTCTGGGACGGTGTGGTCGCCCGGATCGCAGGGCGTCCGGTCCCTCGACTGCTGAAGAACACGCTTGCGCTCATCGTTGTGGTGATTGCGCTTGCCGGAATTGTCGGGATCGTCTTCGGTCGCGATGTCACGGCGATCTGGGCGACCTCCGGTGTGGTCGGGATCGTGCTCGGTTTCTCGCTGCGCAGCCTCATCCAGGACATCTTCACCGGCATAGCGTTGAACCTGGACGGCTCTGTCAAGGCCGGCGATTGGGTTGAGCTCCACCACCAGCACTTCGGTGCCGAGCAGTACGGCCGCGTCATGGA
>CAYOGX010000669.1:0-1257 GCA_964403235.1 uncultured Planctomycetales bacterium
CCAGGCGCAGGCCGATGTTCGCCGCGTGGCAGACGGTCGTGGCGCGGTGGGCGCTTTCGGGGTGGCAGGCGGGCCGCTTGCGCGACTTGATCGAGTCGAGCCAGTTGCGCACGTGGTCGCCGGTTTCCGCCCAGCCCTTGGCGGAGATGCTCCGTTCGAGCAGGATCGACTTGGGCTCGGCAGTCACCGCGTTCGTCTGGTCGTCGACCTGAATCCAGCCCTCGGTGCCGACGAACCGGATGTACCGGTCGGCGAACTTGCCGCTGGAGCGGATGACGATCTTCACGCCGTCGGCGTAGGTGCAGGTGCAGTCGGCCGTGACGGGCGTGTCGCTGAAGGCGTCGGGCTTCCAGGTGGCCGTGCCCTCGTAGGTGATGGGCCCCGTGTCGTCGCGCTGGAGCCCCCACTGGGCGATGTCGGTGTAGTGGCAGCCCATGCCGATGATCGGACCCGCCCCGGTATCCCAGAAATAGTTCCACCCGTTCACGCGGGCCTGCGTGTACGGGTGCCAGGGCGTGGGGCCGAGCCACATTTCGTAGTTGAATCCGTCGGGCACGGGGCGCGGCTTGTCGAGGGCGACGGTCGGCCCTTCCCATACCTGGCAAATGACGGTGTGGACCTTGCCGATCATTCCCTTGCGGGCCGACTCGATCTGGAAGCGATAGGAGCCGACCGAGCGGCGCTGGTGCCCCGCCTGGTAGATGGTGCCGTAGCGGGCCATCGTGTCGGCCATGGCCCGGCTCTCGCCGATGGCAAGCGAGACGGGCTTCTCGCAGTAGATGTCCTTGCCCGCCTTGGCGGCCCAGATCGACAGCGGCGTGTGCCAGCGGTCGCCCGTGGCGATCAGCACGGCGTCGATCTCGGGCCGATCCATCAGCTCTCGGAAGTCGGAGTAGGTCGCGCAATCCTGGTTCCCGTAGTGTTCGTCGACGGCTTTCTTGCCGGCGGCGAGCCGGTCGGCCCGGCAGTCCGCCACGGCGACGCACCGCACGTCGTCCATCATCATGAAGTGGGGCAGAATCCGGCTGCACCGCCCACCGTATCCGGTCACCCCCAACGCGATCCGCTCGCTCGGCGCCGGCGCTCCCTTGCCCAGGGCGTGCCCCGGCACGACGATCGGCGCGGCCAACGCCGCTCCCATCGCGGCACTACGCTTCAAGAAGCTCCGACGGCTCAGACTCGACCTCGTTTCCATGACCTTGCTCCGCTTCCGCTTGGGTGTCCGATTCGGAATAAGCCCCGAGCCGGTCCACGCCG
>CAYOGX010000669.1:1357-3745 GCA_964403235.1 uncultured Planctomycetales bacterium
CTCCGCTTCCGCTTGGGTGTCCGATTCGGAATAAGCCCCGAGCCGGTCCACGCCGACCGGCGACGCCATTCTAGCACGGCGCCCTACCCCGTGGCCAGCGCGGGTCCATACTCGTTTAGCCTCGTTTAACCGCAAGCCAAAGGCGTGCGCGTCCCGGCAAGGTCCGCCCGGCGACCTAGCGCCCCAGGCAAAGTCCGCCTCACCACCCCGCGCACGCCTCCGGCT
The DNA here is from genome assembly GCA_964403235.1 of uncultured Planctomycetales bacterium. Lineage (GTDB taxonomy): Bacteria > Planctomycetota > Phycisphaerae > UBA1845 > JAFGLZ01 > JAFGLZ01. Next base: position 1,583 of record CAYOGX010000669.1, read on the forward strand.
TGCGGTTAAACGAGGTTGGGCGCGGCGGTGTGCTGCATGCGGCCGCAAGCCGGCAATCAACCCTCGTTCACCCGTTTCCAGGTGGCGATCAGAATCGCCGTGCAGGCGCCGGCCACGGCGGTGAGCACGACGGCGGGCAACCACTGGCCGTAGATCCAGTGGCCGGTGGCGATCAGGGCGCTGTAGACGGCCGCGCAGCCGATCAGCATGCAGACGATTTCCCGGGGCACGTTCCAGCGCCGGCCGGCTTCGTCGACCAGCTCGCCCTCGGCCGCGGCCCGCGCGAGCACGGTTCGCCAGCCGGGGCCACCGGGGCGGACCAGCCTGCAGAATCCCCGCAGGGTGGCTTCGTCGGTCGGCCGAGTGACGAGCGTGACCAGCAGCCAGGCGGTCGTGGTGACGCCGACGCCGACGACGATCTTGGCCCAGCTCGGCAGGTCCTCGGGCCCGAGGAATTCCAGGGAGACGGCGACGATGAACGAGACGACCATCGCCGTGATCTCGCTGAACGCGTTGATTCGCCACCAGAACCACCGGAGAAGAAACAGCAGCCCGGTGCCCGCCCCGACCTGAAGCAGGATGCGAAACACCTGCAACGCGTTGCTCAGGGCCAGTCCGACCAGGGCCGCGGCCACCATGGTCAGCAACGTGCAGATTCGCCCCGCCCGCACCAACTCCTTCTCCGAGGCTTCGGGTCGAACGAACCGCTTGTAGAAGTCGTTGACCACGTAGGAGGAGCCCCAGTTGAGGTGCGTTGAGAGGGTCGACATGAAGGCCGCCATCAACGAGGCCAGCACCAGACCCCGCAGCCCGCTGGGCAGGAGCGTCATCATCGCCGGATAGGCCAGATCGTGTTTGACCACGCTCTCGGGCATGTGGGGAAAGGCCGCCCGGAGCGAATCGAGATCGGGGAACACGATAATCGAGCAGAACGCGACCAGGATCCACGGCCAGGGCCGCAGGGCGTAGTGGGCCACGTTGAACAGCAGCGTGGCCCCGGTCGCGTGCAGCTCGTTCTTGGCCGCCAGCATGCGCTGGGCGATGTAGCCGCCGCCGCCCGGCTCGGCGCCCGGATACCAGACGCTCCACCACTGCACGGCCAGGGGGATGGCGAATACGGAGACCACCATCTCGGGATCGTGCCAGTCGGGGAACATCGAGAGCTTGGTGCGCACGGCCTCGTGCGCCAAGAGCGAACTCAATCCCCCCACGCTGTCGAGGTTCAGCAGGTAGACCGCGGCGCCGATGGACCCGCCCATGGCGAGGACGAACAGCAGGAAGTCGGTGATCAGCACGCCTCGAAGTCCGCCCAGCATGCTGTAGATGGCGGTCACCAGGCCGGCGACGAGGATCGTCTGGACCGGGGTGGTCCCCAGCATGGCCCCGGCGATCTTGATCGCCGCCAGGTTGGCCGAGGCGAGCACGATCACGTTGAACAGCACGCCCAGGTAGACCGCCCGAAACCCGCGCAGGAATGCCGCGGCCCGGCCGCTGTAGCGGAGCTCGTAGAACTCGATGTCGGTCATCACGCCGGATCGTCGCCAGAGCTTGGCGTAGACGAACACGGTCATCATGCCCGTCAAAAGGAACGCCCACCAGATCCAGTTTCCGGCCACGCCCTGCTGGCGTACCACGTCGGTGACGAAATTGGGCGTGCCGGCCGAGAACGTGGTGGCCACCATCGACATGCCCAGAAGCCACCAGGGCATGCCCCGCCCGGCGAGAAAGAAATCGGCCGAGCTGCGACCGGCCCGCTTCGTCACCGCCAGGCCCACCGCCAGCGTGACCACGAGGAACCCGATGATGAGCGTCCAGTCGATGGTGTCCAGGGCCATACGGCGTATCCTTCGTACGTTCGATCCGCTTCTTCGACGCCAATTCGACAGCGCCACTTTGGCGTCTCATAGTAACCCGAAGCGTAAGCGAGGGCACGTGTTGCTCCAAATCCCTCGCTTACGCTTCGGGTTACTATACTCGGGGAATCTCGTGCCGAAGTGGCGCTGTCCAACTAGAGTCCGCCGCATGATTACCATCAATCCACTGTCCAACAATCCAGGGGCGGTTCAGTTGACATGCCCGGCAAATGGAGGAGCATCTCATGCAGACAATAGAATCTTTTCGTGCGACGTCCGTCTTACTGCGGACTGTTTCGGCTCTTGGCAT
>CAYOGX010000670.1:0-3742 GCA_964403235.1 uncultured Planctomycetales bacterium
CACGCCGACTGACGGCGGGAGTGCCGCGTCGCGTCGCTGATTCTTCTGGCCAGCGAAAAGAAAAAGGGGACATTCTACTTTTCTGCGACGTACGTGCGAGGTCAGAAGCCACTGCATCCGTCGGCTGAGGTCTCCGTCTTCGATCGTCCAGACCGTAGGTCATGCACCCCGTGCATGACTGCGCTCGGAAGTGTCAGGCACGGGGTGCCTGACCTACGGCCTGAGCACGCGATGGCCGAGGTGCGGTCGCCAAGCAACCGGCCGAGGTCCGATTCGTTCATGTCGTGCTCGGCCATGGCGTCGAGCACGTTCAGGGCACTGCGGTAATCCACCTCATCGTGCAGCGGCCGGGGCATGCTGGTCTTGATGATTCGCACAGCTCTCCACGCTCCCAAATCCGCCCCTAATACCGGGGGGCCCTCTGTTCAAAACGACGCCTACTCCTGCATTATCGGCGATCGCTGACGTAGTGTCCACAGCCGCCTGCCGCCACGGCCTGTCGTCGCACCCCACAAACGACCGTGCGCGGCTGGCTTTGCGACCTATAATTCCTCGGCCCCGTTTGGAGTGCGCGCTGTCGGGGCCCGGATCGATGCGGATAGGTCTTTGCCTGCGAGGTGCATTGTGAGCGTTATCGAGCGTTATATGCCGGTCGCGGGGGTTGTGCTGCTCGTGGCGATCGCGGCGGTCGGATGCCGCACGGAGGTCGACGCCCCAACGCCCCAGCCGCCCGAGGTCACCGTCGCCAAGCCGGTGGTGAAGGAAGTGTCCGACTACCAAACCTACACGGGCAAGACGGCGGCGGTCGAGTCGGTCGACCTGCGGGCACGCGTGAAGGGTTTCCTCGACCAGATCCAGTTCAAGCCCGGCGACGCAGTCAAGAAGGACCAGGTACTGTTCGTTATCGAGCAGGCACCGTTCCAGGCGAAGCTGGCCGCCGCGAAGGCCAAGCGTCAGCAGACCGAGGCGGGCGTGAAGCTGGCCGAGGCCAATCTGGCCCGGGCGAAGAAGCTGGTCGAGACGAAGGCGATCAGCGTCGAAGAGTATCAGACTCGCATCGCCGAGCGCGACGGAGCCATCGCCCAGCGAGCCGCCGACGACGCCGCGATTCAAGAGGCCCAGATCAATCTTGATTACACGGTCGTGAAGAGTCCGATCGACGGGCGGATCAGCCGCAATCTGGTCGACGTGGGGAACCTCGTCGGGGCTGATGGAAACACGTTGCTGGCCAACGTCGTGACGATGGACCCGATGTACGTCTACTTCGACGTCAGCGAGAAGGTGGTCCTCGATCTGCTCCAGTGGCGACGCGAACACAAGGGGACCGACGAAGTCCATCCGGTGGCGTATCTGCGCCTGCAAGGCGAGAACGGCGAGCCGCACGAAGGCCGGCTCGACTACCTCGATAACCAGGTTGATCCGGACACGGGCACCGCGATCGTGCGCGGCGTCTTCCCGAACAAAGATGGGCTGCTCTATCCGGGCGTGTACGCCAATATCCGCGTGCCCGGGCCGAAGGTGCCCGACGCCGTACTGGTCGAGCAACAGGCGATCGGCACCGACCTGGGCGGCAAGTACGTGCTCGTGGTGGGTAAGGACAACGTGGTCGAGCGGCGCTACGTCGAGCTGGGCTCCGCGTACGACAACCTCCGCCGCGTGATGAAAGGGCTGAAGCCCGACGAGCGATACGTCGTCGCCGGCGTGCAAAAGGCCCGACCGGGGAAACCGGTTCGGGTTAAGAGCAAAGAGTGAAGAGACCAGTAGGGCGGATGATGCCCTCACCCTCTCCCAGTGGGAGAGGGGACCTGAGAGCGTGTTTGGGAAGGGGCCTCACCCTCCCTCCGGGAGGGTCGCAAGGAACGAGCGGGGAGGGGGAATTGGAGAATCGCCCTTGGCTTCCGCCACCCTCCCCGGCCGCCGTCCGCGTCCGACCCTCCCGCGAGGCGGGAGGGTAAATTGGCTTTCCAAACACTTCTGAGACGATCCCCATGAGCCGACTATTTATCCATCGACCGGTTTTGGCGCTGGTGATTTCGCTGGTGATTTTGCTCGCCGGTGGGATTACGATCCCGCTGTTGCCGATCGAGCAAACGCCCGACATCACGCCGCCGACGGTAGTGGTCAGCACGACGTATCCCGGCGCCAGCGCGGAGGTCGTGGCCGAAACCGTGGCCCAGCCGATCGAGGAGCAGGTCAACGGCGTGGAGGGCATGCTCTACATGTCCTCGACCAGCAACAACGACGGCAGCTATCAGCTCACCGTCACGTTCGCCGTGGGCACCGATGTCGATATGGCGACGGTGCTCGTGCAGAACCGCGTGGCGATCGCCATGCCCAAGCTGCCCGAGGAGGTGAAGCGGGAAGGCGTCTCGACCCAGAAGCGCTCGACCAACATGGTGCTGATGGTCAACATGATCTCGCCGGACGGACGGTTCGACGAGATCTACCTGAGCAACTACGTCGGCACGCGGATCAAGGACGAGCTCGCCCGGGTCGACGGCGTGGGCGACGTGCAGGTGATGGGGGCGAAAGACTACGGCATGCGGATCTGGCTCGATCCGACGAAACTGAAATCGCTGAGCCTGACCACGAACGACGTCGTCCAAGCGATCCAGCAGCAGAACGTCCAGGTGGCGGCCGGGCAGATCGGCGCGCCGCCGGCGCCCAAGGGTCAGCAGTTCCAGTACACGGTGAACACGCTCGGCCGGCTCAGCAGTGTCGAGCAGTTCGAGGACATCATCGTCAAGGTGGGCGACGATAGCCGCGTGGTCCGCGTGCGCGACGTGGCACGCGTCGAGCTGGGGGCCCAGTCGTACAACTGGACGGTCGAGCTGGACGAGCAACCGTCGATCGCCGTGGCCATCTACCAGTTGCCCGGGGCCAATGCGCTGAACATCGCCGAGAACATCCGCGCGAAGATGGACTCGCTGGCCGAGGACTTCCCGCCGGGGCTCGACTACGATATCGCGTACGACACCACGATGTTCGTCAACGCGTCGATCGAGGAGGTGATCAACACGCTGCTGATCGCCATCGTGCTGGTGATCTTCACCGTGTACATCTTCCTCCAGGATTTCCGCACCACGCTGATCCCGGCCGTTACAATCCCCGTCTCGCTGGTCGGCACGTTCGCCGTGATGATGGCGATCGGGTTGTCGATCAATACGCTGTCGCTGTTCGGGCTGGTGCTAGCGATCGGCATCGTCGTGGACGACGCGATCGTCGTGGTCGAGAACACGATGCGGCTGATCGACGACGAAAAGCTTCCGGCCAAAGAGGCGGCCGCCAAGGCGATGGATCAAGTGACCGGGCCGGTGATCGCCACCACCCTGGTGCTGCTGGCCGTGTTCGTTCCCACAGCGATGATGGGCGGGATCACCGGGCGGCTGTACCGGCAGTTCGCGCTGACGATCGCCACCGCCACGCTGTTCTCGTCGGTCAACGCCCTGACGCTCAGCCCGGCGTTGTGCGGGCTGTTGCTGCGACCCTCGCCGGCGAAGCGCGGATGGTTCTTCTCGGCGTTCAACTGGGGATTCGATAAGTCGACGCGCGGCTACATCGGCACGGTCGGCATGCTCGTGCGACGGGCGGGCCTGGTGATGGTCGTGTTCGCCGGACTGCTGGCCGCCACGGTGCTGCTGTTCGACCGTGTGCCGGGCGGGTTCATCCCGAACGAGGACCAGGGCTACTTCCTCGTCAACGCCCAGTTGCCCGACGGGGCGTCGCTACAAAGGACGCAAGA
>CAYOGX010000671.1:0-3741 GCA_964403235.1 uncultured Planctomycetales bacterium
GCCGGCGTTCACGTACTGGGCCAGCGCGGCCGCGGTGTTGCACCACAACTGCATCCCGACGTTCGTCGACATCGATCCGGTGACGTACACGATCGATCCGTCGCTGATCGAAGCCGCGATTACCGAGAAGACACGGGCGATCATGCCGGTCCACATCCACGGGATGCCGGCGGACATGGACCCGGTCCTGTCGATCGCCGCCAAGCATGGCCTGGGGGTGATCGAAGACGGCGCGCAAGCGCAGGGCGCGACTTACGGCGGCAAGAAGATCGGCGCAATCGGCGACTGTGCGGGTTTCAGCCTACAGATGACCAAGAACCTGACGTCGGGCAGCGAGGGCGGGCTGTTCGTCTGCCACGAGGAGGGGGTGCACAAACGGGCGGCCCTGTTGGAGTATCTGGGCGAGCTGGTGGTGCCCGGGCGCGAGCGGGTGGAGCAGCAGTACAACGCCTACGGCTTGGGCTGGGCCTATCGACCGGACACGCTGGGCCAGGCGATGACCCGCAGCCGGCTCCGGCGGCTCGACGCCGACAACGCCGGGCGGATCGAGAACGCCGACTACCTTAGCGAGCAGTTCGCGGGTATGACGGGCGTCGAGCCGCCGGCCGTCGTCGCGGATCGACAGCCGGTCTACTACTGCTACGTGCTCGGCCTGAGACCCGACGAGTTGGGGTTGCAGGTCGATCCGACGGCGTTTCGCGACAGGTTCATGGAGGCCCTGGGGGCCGAGGGCGTGCCGTGCGGGCAGTGGCAGCGGTTACCCGTCCCGGCGCAGGAGATCTTCCAGGCGAGGGTCGGCTACGGCAAGGGGTGTCCCTGGGGGTGCCCGCACGGGCGCCAGGTCGACTACCGTGGCGAGGATTACCCCGAGACGCTCCGGTTCATCGCCTCGCACGTTTACCTGCAACAGATCGCGCCGCCAAACGACCGGTCGGTGATGACCAAGTACGTCGAGGCGGTGGGCAAGGTCCTCGACCACGCCGGGGAACTGGTCTGATAGCGACTCGGCAACCCCAACCGGATGTGCCGGTCTTACGCCTTGCTCACTGGTAGATCGAATGGAGTCGTCCGACCTCGCCGTGGGCCCGCTGGAATTCCTTGTTCCAATGGTCCGCCTCGGCCTTGCGTCCCATCCGATGGTAGCTGTCCCGTAGCATCTGGGCCACGATCCGACGTGATTCGTAGACCTTGACCGCGCGCTGTGGATCGACGGGTCCGCTCGAAAGCGATTCCCACTGCTCGAGCCAGAAGGCGAGGTGTTTCTTGAAGTGCTCGGGGCGCCCCAACAGGGGGTATTCTCCTTGTATGCGTAACAGCCATATGTGGGCTGGATAATAGGGCTGGAGCTTGACGGCGGCCATAAGCTCCCGCTGCAATTCACGGATGTCGTTGTCCGCCGGCGCCAAGCCTCGGCGGGTTAACGCCGTGCCCAGCGCCTTGGTCTGTTCGTCGGGATAGCTCGCCTCACCGGACAGGATCTTGTTGATGATCCGCTCGTTTCGCGGATCGTCTCGGCGGAGCAGCACACAGGCCGCCCCGTCATCGAAGACGCACACCCAACGCTTGCTGCCCAACAGTGTCCAACCCAGCCGCCAGGCCGATCGCTTCGGCAAGACGAAGATCTTGATCCCGTACGCGTCCGCCTGCTCTACCGCGCGACGGCAGTTCTGACGGACCTCCACGTAGTGCAGCACGTTGAGGGTTGCGGCCGGCGGATGCTTGCCCTGCACCCGGTGGACGAAGGCCAAGGTCCCCGCACGTTTGGGGACGAATTCGTCGTTCGGGTTGAGCGTCCTTGCGACCCTCCCGCCGGACTCCAACAGCCCGGCCTTGTCCGACGGGTCTACGCGGGGGACCATGCCGCCCACGCTGCGGGACACGCCCAGGCCAAAACGGAGGTCCTTGCGCTGCCAAAAGGTGATGGGGCTTCTTCCGACCGGGCGCTGTGGGCCCCGACTGATCTGCCGCATCAACAGGTTGTGGCCCACGACGTGGTAGCCGGCCGACCCCGTGTTGACGAGTCGCTTGAGTTGAATCTTGCAGAATCCCGATCCGTGGCTGACCCACTTCTGATCGACCAGGACGCTCAGGGCGTATTCGGCCCGGAACTTGGGTTCGGTCGTCCGCTCGACGATCACCTCGACGTCGACCCAGATCTCGGTTCGGTCAACGAAGCGCCAACTCACGGTTCGGTCGGCCTCGTGCCGCACGGTCTGGCCGTCCTTGTTGATGGTGATGGCCGCCGCGATCTGCGCCAGCGGCACGCGCCCCGCGCCGATCTCGGCGACGAGGCCCTTACTCGGGCTGATGACGGTGATCAACTTCGTGTTGTTGATCGCTACCGTTCCCTTGGCGGGGACCACGTGAAGGTACTTGGTCACGCCCTGGGACGGGGAGGAGATCTGCCATTCGGCGATCCGTTCGGAATGGACCTGCTGTGCACGTCCGCCGCAGAAGGTCTTGAGCCGGTCCGTCCGCCAACGGGTATACCCCTCCCACCGCCAGTCAACGAAGGCCTCGGGCGGCAGGTCGTCCTGGGCGGTCAGGAAGTCCATCGCGCCCTTGGGGAAGGTCTGCGAGCCGACCATCCGCATCAGGACGCTCTGTTTGGGGTAGACCGGGTTGGGGTCGTGATAGGGGATGTAGATGTGCTTCCGCGCGTTCATCAGACCGACCGCCAGCAGGATCACGTTGACGCCGGCCAGCCCCCACTGCCACGGCGGGGTCCAGACGGTCTGCGGCCTGCCGGTGATGACCCGTTTGAGCCGGCGCAACATATCTTCCAACATAGCCACCATGATGGGCACGGTGGCGACGGTGGCCAGCGGGATGAACCGCCGCGCCTTGAACGCCATCGCAATGACCACAACCATCAGGCCGAAGTCGAACAGTCCGGCCCGCACGAGCCAATCGGTATCTGCGGGCCGGGCGTCGCTGGCGTGCGTTTTCGGGCGGCGATGGTGGCGGCCGTCACGCCGCTTTCCGTGGTCGTCGCCCTTGCGGGGTGATCTGTCGTCGGCGGGCAGCCGGATCAATCGGGTGAGCGTCCACCCCAACAGCGTTACGGCCAGGACCCCCATCAAGACCAGGAACTCGGTGACGCTGCCGAACCCGTGGGCCTCCTTGAACTCCAGTTTGCTGACCAGCGCCGGCCAATCCAGGACGGGATGCCACTCCTGGACCGACATCCAGACCCTGCTCTTGCCGGCGACCAGCGGATGGGTGAGGTTGACCCGTCCGAAGGGGTTGGCGAATGCGGCGAGGAGCACCGCCACGCCCAGGGCGGCGCCGTAGACGAACAGGTGCGACCATCCCCAGGGTCTGGAGGAAGGCCAGACGAGCTTGAAGAGCCCCTGCACGCCCAGCCACATCCCCATCACGCCCAGCCCGAAGATGAACCCACCGTGCATGTTCGTCCACAACCCGAGGATGGCCGTCGCCACGAACGCCCAGGCTGCTGACGACTTGTACCACCGAAAACACACGACGATGAGCGCCGCCTCGAACAGCAGCGTGAAGATGTGCGGGCGGACGTCGAGGTAGCTCCGGGCCACCAGGATCGTGACGGCAACGATGACGGCGGCGAAGTACCGGGTCGCGCCGCGCTCGGTGGCCGCCCGAACCATCAGCAGCATGACGCCGAAGATCACGAGCCACTTGACCGTCACGGGGCCCGCATCGCCCAGGAGCCAGTAAGAGACGTAGTAGGTGGTGTGCGAGCCCCAGTTTTGGTCGAGCCAG
>CAYOGX010000672.1:0-3737 GCA_964403235.1 uncultured Planctomycetales bacterium
GGCCAGCGCCCGCACCGCCGCCGCCACCATCGTCGGGTAGACGCAGACCGCGCCGCCCGATCAGCCGCAGCCTCCCTCGGCCCCCGGGGACTAGGAGACACACGCCCACGTGCGACGACTGATCGTGACCTTCTTCGGCAGTGGTTATCTACCCGTCGCCCCGGGCACGTGGGGGTCAGCCGCGGCCGCGATCTGTTTTCTCGGCCTGTACGCGGTCTCACCGAACGCGGCCTGTTGGAACATCGCCACCGTGATTCTGATCGTCGCCGCCTGCGTTGGCTCGGTGGCCTGCGGCCGATGGGCCGTCGGGCACTTCGGCAAGTCTGATCCGGGACCGTTCGTCCTCGACGAGGCCGCCGGCCAGTGGCTTGCCATGCTCGCACTGCCACTGACCGACTTGAGAACCGCCGTCGCCGCCCTCGCCGTTCAGTTCGTCCTGTTCCGCGCTCTCGACATTATCAAGCCGCCGCCCGCACGACAGCTCGAGCGGCTCCCCTACGGTTGGGGCATCCTGTTCGACGACCTAGCCTCGGCCGTATACGCCAACGTCATCGGTCAGGTGTTCTTCCGGTTCTTCTGGCCTGATCTGGCAGCGAGGATATTCGCGTGAGCTACGCCCAGGCCATCTTGCTGGGAATCATACAAGGGCTGACCGAGTTCCTGCCCGTCAGCAGCAGCGGTCACCTGGCGATCGTGCAACACTGGATGCGGCTCGACGCCGAATCTCCGCCGATGATTCTGTTCGATGTGGCCACACACATCGGAACGTTGCTGGCAGTCGTCCTGGTCTTCTGGACAACCTTCCTGCGATACTTCCGGAGGCTCATGGGTGAACTGCGAACCCCGACGCCCCTCCCAAATCCCAACAGGTCCCGCCCCTGGTTCGTCCGAAACGCCGCCTGGCGGGTCCTGATTCTGGGCATCGTCGCCTCCGTTCCAACCGGCGTCATCGGGCTGCGCTTCAAACCACAGCTCAAGGCTGCCTTTGGCAACCCCGTTGCGATTGGCGTCGCGCTGTTGCTGACTGGCGTCCTGCTGTTTGTCTCGGGTAAGGTGCCACGTCCACGGACGCCCTGGCGGCGATTCGGCCTGCTCGGCGCCCTCTTGGTCGGGCTGGCACAGGGCCTTGCCATCACCCCTGGGGTCTCGCGAAGTGGGGCGACGATCTGCACCGCGTTGCTTTGCGGCCTCAAGCGCAGATGGGCCGCAGAATTCAGCTTCTTCATCGCGTTTCCCGCGATCTGTGCCGCGGCGCTGAGCGAGATCAAGGACGCTCTGGAATTGCCCGGTGAGCAACTGGACGCGATTCCCGTCGGACCGATCGTCATAGGAAGCGTCGTGGCCGCCGTCGTGGGCTATGTTGCGCTCAGGATGCTCCTGGTGGCCGTCCGCCGCGCGAAGCTCATGTACTTCAGCTACTACGTCTGGGCGTTGGGCCTGCTGGTTATCGTGCTCGGCACAACCGGCCGCCTGGGCCCCTAGATGCGTCAAGGCGTGTCTTCGGTCCTCGTGCCCACGACGCTCGAGTGCACGGCTGGGCCGGTGTCGTCCGCTTCGCCAGCCACTGTCATGGTGTTGTCCTCGAGCACACCGCCCGGAGACTTCGATCGAACCGACCACCACACGAGGGTCCCATCGGAGAACGCGTCGCTCGTCCACTCGAACAACCCCTGGCCCACCGCGAAACTCACCGAGTCGACGGCCGATCCATAGTCGACCTGGCCCGGCGAGACGTCGTCGTTGTAGATCTCGAAACTGCCCGGCGACACCTCCTCGTTGCTCGCGCCGTATGACCAGCGAAGACAGAATTTCCCGCCGGATACGGGCTCAACCGTCAACGCCACCGGCGGATTCGGACGCGGCCCGATCAACAGCCCGTCGCCGTCGAACTCGGCCCGCCTGAGCTGATGCGTGGTCGACTCGCAGACCCCGCCACCCCCAAGGGCCCGCAACAGATACCAGTAGACCGTCAAAGGCTCATGGCCGATCCACGGGAAGTTCGTGATCTCCCGCGCCCTCGCGGCCGCAGCGCCGACGATGCGGCCAGGCTGGACCGGCAACGCATCGCCCGTCCAACGATACAGGTTGTACCCCCCGGCACACCGCGCCCAAAACACGCCGAGCGTCAGCGTCAGAGCGTTCGCATGGCCGTCAGGACTCAAACCCAACGGCAGCGGCTCCCAGTAGGCAAACCACTTGTCGACGATCTCGCTGTCCATGCCATGCTTACCTGGGGAGACTCGAAACCCATCGATGCCGTGACGAGAGCACCGCTCGATCCATCCCGTCGCCCGATTAACTGTCGTCCAGCGTCAGAACCCCGCTGTCTTCGCTAGGCGTTAGCGTGACCAGGACGGTCGAATCGTCCGTGTCGTAGACCTGGATCACGCCCGTGGCGATCGTCTGGTCGCGCTTGCCGGCTACCGCTCGACGGATCAGATTGACCGCCTCGGCCAGGCCGTCCGATTGGCTCTTGTGGTCGTTGATCGCCTCGCTCAAGACCGCGTCGGCGATGGGGCCGCTGGCTGAGTTGGCGGTGTGCGTCGGCAGATAGAACCCCTCGTCCGTCTGGGCACACCCAGTCGCCGTTGCCTTGAGCACCAGCATGTCCGCATCGGTCTCGCTGCTGGTCAGGGCCACCTTGTACCAGCCGCTGGCGATCTCGCTCGCCGAGTTCGTGCTGTTGCCAAACGCGCCACCGTCCTTGCTGACTTGAACCGTGGGCGACTTGCCTGTCTCGGGAGTGGCGAAGTCGTCCTCGTCTACCATCTTGAAGACCCACGTCCAGGCGCTGCCCTTCCGAAGCTCAGCCATCAAACCACCCTCCGCATCGTGGCCAGTTTGGTCCCTGGCACGACGTTCATCGTTGGCCGGCTGTTGCGAGTCGCCCGACCGGCAAACGGCACCGCCACCGGCTCGTCAGGCCAGTGCAGCGGCGGATCTCGATAGTAGTTCGGCGCGCTCGTTATCGAATCGATGTGCCCGCCCGGGCCGGTCGTGTCACGTAGCCCGATCTGGCCGATGGCCGCGGGACCCGTCGAATTCTCGAGCGTGATGTGCCAAGTGGGATTCAAGTGCAAAGCGCGCAGTCGGCCTCGCGCCAAGTCGCCGATCTCTTGGTCCGTCAGCCGGCGATCGAAAACGGCCGGATCTGCCAGCTTTCCGTCGAAAGGGCTCAGCGGAACCGGCGACATCGCACCCAGTCGAAGAAAACCACCGTCCGACTGCAAATTCCCTGCCGGCGTGACGCGGGAAGCGGTGCCATCTGTCCCGTCGATAAAAACGTCCGGCTTTCCACTGTTGACCGAATCGTCCCATCGGGCACATAGATGATGCCAGGACCCGACGAGCGGCAAGCCGGCGGCCTGCGCTTGTGCGTCTGTCGTGCTGTACTCGATGTACATTAGAACGTTCGTCCCGTAAAGCGCAAGCAGCTTCCGATACTGGCCAAGAGATGTCTGGAGGGAGATGATGAAGCCGGCCAGAACGCCGCCGGGAAGCGTATCAATATGGGTCCACACCGAAAACGTCAGCGCAGTTAGGTCGTGGATGCCGTTCGGAGGCGACGTGACCTGCAAGAGCGTGTTGTTGCAGTCAACGGCCATCAGCCCACCGGGTACTCGAACGATACGGCCACCACGCACGCATCACCCACGGCGTCATCGAGCGTCGGCGCCTCCGGCTGACGGCGGAGCCCTGCGATGACGTAATCGCCGGCCGTTAGATCATTCCAAAGG
>CAYOGX010000673.1:0-3732 GCA_964403235.1 uncultured Planctomycetales bacterium
CGACGCTTCGGGACAGCGCGATCATCTTGTCCGGATCGTACCGACCCCAGTTGGCCCGGAGATGCTTGACGGCGATCTCGTTTTCCATCGTCTGATAAATGGCGTTCTTGAAGACGTTCGGCGCCAGCTCGTCGGTCTTGTCGTTGTCGGACCAGACGGTCAGCCGAACCGGGTCGGGCGTGGAGACCTTGATCTTGACCGCGCCCCGATCGGGCCCCTTGTCACCGCCGACGTAGAAGTAATACCGCTTGATGAGCTTGGCGGATTTGATCATCCGGACGGCCTGGCCCAGGCTGCGCGCCTGATAGAGCACGTCGCGAAACAGCGTCGCGAAATGGATGCCGTTCAGGTCGAACGGGAAGTCGGTCTTCGGGCTGTCGCCCTTCTCGCCCAGCACGACGCCCTCGACGTTCATGCCGGTGTGCGACCCGACGAACCCGGCCAGGGCGACGTTCACGTGGGCGATGCCCTCCTTGGGGAGGTACACGACGATGGCCGGATAGTCCTGCAGCCCCGCGTCGATGGTGAAATCGAGATTGCGCAGCTGTAGGAGGTGTCCGTTCCGGGTCGCCGGCCCCCACACTGCCACGCCGCTGCACGACCAATCCGACACGACGGGAATCATGTGGGCCCGCCGCAGCACCTCGTGGGACACGCCGGACCCGTCGGCCAGGCCCTCCAGCTCTTGCTTGAACCGATCGTGCGTATGGGGCGAGACGGATCGCCACGCGGCGTCCAGGGCCGCGTCGCTACACCGCTCAGGGGCCTCCTTCCGGACGTGCTCGAGCCAGCCGGGCATGCACCGGGCGACCTCGTCCTTCATGAGCCGCCCGAAGGTGTGGCCCATCTGGTAAGCCGTCCCGGACACCACGACGACGGGGATCTCGTCGGCACCGCTGCCGACCGACGTGCGGTAGCCCCTGCCCGGCGAGGCGCCCGACGCCAACGTCGCACCCGCCCCCACGAACAGTAACGAACACGCGTACCAAGTACGAGGTGCCTTCATGCGGTTACTCCATCGTCTGTAGGGCGATCGTGGCCTTGTTCAGATAGCTGCAGCTGCAGATGTTGGTGGTGTCCGGTACAACCACGATCCCGCCGACCCCCAGCGTGTTGATCCAACAGCCTGGCCGCATGCCGCCGAAGTTCTCCGTGCCCCTGTCACGCAGCAGGTCGATGTAGCCGAGCGTCGCGGACCGGAACAGCAGCAGGTTCCGCGAGGCCGAGATGATGCCGCACCCATAGCTCCGCGAGAACTGCCATCGCTCGTCCGAATCGGCACGGCGTTTGGGTTCGCCGGTCAGCAGATCCCATGCGCCGGGTTGGGCGTAGATGGTGCGGTCGTTGATGAGCGGTCGCGATTCGTGGCGTTCCCGGCGCTCCCAGCGGCGGTGGCCGTCCGACGCGCGGTAGGCGCGGAACTTACCGCCGATCTCCGAACCCAGCCGGAAACGCGTCGGCTGATAGCACATCAGCAGCGTGTCGTGCTCGACGCTCAGCGCCAGGACCGTGCCGTAGACGTCATCGGGCGTCCGCCACGCGACCTTGCCGGTGCAGGCGTCGAAGGCGAACAGCTCGCCCGTGGGATGCGGCCGGGTCTCCGTGCTTCTGCGTGGCGGCTCCCAGGCCAGCGCGCGATCGATCAGGTAGACGCGCCCCCCACCGATGGCGATCGCGTTGTTCCGGATGGACTTCTTGGCCGCGTAGGACCATTTCGGCTCGCCCGTCTTGGCGTTTAATGCAAAGAACGAGACGGATTCGGTGAATTGGGTCGTCATGTCGGACTCGCCAAAACGGTAAGGCACGAGGTGCTTCGTGTTGGCGAGCGTGCCGAACAGTAAGCCGTCCTCGCAAGCGATGTAGCCCCACCGTCCCAACTTGCCGTCGGGCCGTGGCGGGGCCTTGAACTCAGCCAGCCGCTTACCGGTAGCGGCGTCGATGCGGATGCACCGGGGCCCGGCGCCGACGTAGACGCTGCCGTCGGCGGCGCAGAAGCTGCTGTTCGTTCCCGCCACGCCCATCAGGTGTTCCTGATGGTACGGCCGACCGAATCCCTTGACCGGGTATTCCCACAGCACCCGTCCGTTGTAGGCGTTCATCGCCCGGATCATGTCCAGCCCGGCGACGAAGACGCGTCCGTCCATGAACAACGGTGCGGGGCTGCGGCCGTGCCGGTTGGGTGTCCGCAGGTCGGGACTGTCGAACCACAACATCCCGAGCGGGCCCTTGGCCACGGTATCGGTCGAGCAGCCCGTGTTGGCGGGGTCACAGTACTGGTGCGTCCACCGGCCGGCCCCGGCGATCGGGCCGCGGACCGACGTGGTCATCGAGCCGGGTTTGCCGATGCAAGCCACGCCGCCGTAAGGGCGCTGAATGCGGTGCATCTCCCCCGCCGGTACGACCTGTGCCCCTGCCGCGACCGACCGTCCGGAGAGGATCAGGTCCGCGAAGTACTTCGAGTAGCCCGTCTTGGCGGGATCGCGTTCGTGGACCGTCACGCGTACGCCGTAAAGCCCAGCGGCCTCGAGCCTGTCGCGGGCGACGGCCACCTGCTGGGGATCCGAATCGACCGCGACGATCCGCAGCTTGGTGCGCCGGGCCAGCTCGTAAGCGAGTCGGCCCTCGCCGCAGCCGAGGTCCAGGCAGTAGCCTTCGGTGACGCCGGTTTGCTTGATGATCGCCTGGGCCGCGGCCGCATAGGCGTCGTTCTTGCCGTAGGGCGCGCGGTCCGCGTCGGGCCGGATCGCCGCCGGCGTGCCGGTGCGCTTGCCGTCGAAGCAGTAGATCTTGCCTCGATCCGTGCTGACGTAGAGCCTGCCGTCGGCGACGGCCAGACCATAGGGCACGCCATCGACGTTCGCCGACCACAGGACCTTCTTGGAATCCAGGTCGACCGTCGTCACCTTGTTCGGGGCGGAGCTGACGACGGTCTTGCCGGCGACGATGAGGGCCGTCCCGGCGCCGCCCGGGATCTTCTTCGCCCAGGTAGCATTCGGAACCGGCACCATGATCCTCTTCTTCCCCTTCTTCTGTTCCTTCTGAACGACGATCTTGGCGCGATCGGCACCGGCGATCCCGTCGCGGGTGGCGAGCATGACGTAGCCGGGCGCAGCTGCAACGGTCAACGTCCTGAACCCCTTCGACATCACCAGGCCGTCCTTGACGGCGAACACACAGTCGCTGTTGAACAGATGTCCGTCGATCGCGGCCGTCGGCGTGCCGCCATAGTGGCCGTAGCGCTGGAGATGGAAATACAGCAGCTTGCCGTCAGCCCGGTTGAAGACGGCGGGGACGGCCCGGCCGGTGGGGACGATCAGCTTGTCGCCGGCGACGACGAGGTAACCATGCGCGGACACGCCGCTCTTGGCGTTCGCGCCGCCGTGCGGCTGGGCCATCTCGATGGCGCCGGCCCGGTCGTTGCACCACAGCACGCGACCGGTGGCGGCATCGAGGGCGTAGAGGTAGATGCCGTCGGTCGGCCAGATGCCGGCGGCGAAGTAGACCACGTCGTCCACGACGACGGGGCCACCCCGCGCGGGCCAGCGCGAGACCATTCGACCGTTGCCCAGGACCATGCGGTCATCGGACCCGCCTCGCCGTTTCCACAGGAGCTTACCGTCGGCAGCGGCCAAACAGTACAGATGCCCGTCGTCGCTGGCGACGAAGACGCGGTCTTTCCAGACGGCCGGCGCGTACCGCACGGGCGCGTCGGTGAAGACACACCACCGCTGC
>CAYOGX010000674.1:0-3732 GCA_964403235.1 uncultured Planctomycetales bacterium
GCGAGGGTTGGGAGTTGTGCGAGTGGATTCTGGCCGGCGCGCCCAAAGCGCCCATCATCACTCACACCACGAACAGCCACGCCGCCACGAAGAAAGAGCTTGCCTGTCCCGACGCGGGCTGTGGTTTCCAGCGCGTTGTGCCATGCAGTGGTTTCGAGTGGATCGCGGAAATGTGCATCTAGGTCGTCAAGGGGGCAAGCTGCAAACCAACCCCTGCCAGAGGACGCGCTGGGACGCGCGCCTCTAAACCCATCGTTGAGAGCTTCCGTCCCATGAGATACAACCTTCAGTGGGCGTCGTCGAGCGTCCGTGCGGCCGGTATCGCCGAGATGCTCGTGCAGAGCCATGCCGGCCGGATCCGGGCGACCTGCGGCGGGCCCTGCCGGGTCTCGGTACCCGTGCCGCTTCATGGGGAGCGTGAGGTCATGAAGAAAGGTGCCGTCCAATTCGAGACGAAGGAAGGGGGGACCTACAAACTGATCCCCTCGAATTCATCGAGCCCCTAACCTGGGTGGCCGCGTCGGCAAGAATAGAGGGCCAAGGGGGAGAATAGGGGGCAACGCTTGACTCCTGACACATTCACCTTGTGCCTAGCAGGCGCTTCGGAGCGCGTGTGGCTGAGGGGTCGAACGACCGAAACGATCACCTTTACCAGGGGGCACTGACACGAGGGCGCGTACCAGTCAAGCGCTTGTCACGCCGACCTGTTACGGTCGCGGCTCGGCGTCGGTCCCGACGTCCAGGATACACTCGTCGTTTCGAACGGTAATGACGTGACCCGGCGGGACGACGGCGAAGCAGGCCTCGTCCCATTCACCGTCGAGCCACCGCCGCAGCAGGCCCAGGTCGCCGACGGCCTGGTCGTATTGCCAGTCCTTCTGCTCGGCCTCGGCGCGGGTCCGCTCGGCATAGTCAAGGGCCCGGGCGACGCCGGTCTCGATGAACGTCAGCCGCTCGTAGTTCTCCTCCCACGCCTCCAGCAACTGCATGATGTAGTCCGCGTTGTCCTGGCCGTATTCAGCCACGTATTCCTCGCGGGTGCGGTCCAGGCCGAGCCGGCGCATCACGCCCTCGTCTTCGCAGACGAAGTCCCGCTCGATCCACCCGCTCGTGCGGAAGAAGGTCCCCGGATGGCTGTCGAAGTACGCCCGATACCGCTCCTTGCTGCCCAGAAACAAGGTGATACAGTCGTGGGCGCGGGGGATGACGAGTGGGACGGCCGGGGCGCGGAGGCCGGCCACCCCGTCGTTGCACCGGCCGTAGCCCAGCAGGATCGCGTCATACCGCGAGACGTCCACCGCGTCGATCTGGCCCTGCAATTCCGCTAGCATCTTGTCGGTCGGCAGGTCGTGCAGGCCCTTGCGGAGGAAGACGGGGTCGATGATGTTGCGGCTGTGGGCGGCCAGCAGACACACCTCCCTGAAGACGATCTCGCAGGCAATGACCTTGAACCGCTTGGGTTCGGGCCAGCCACCGGTCGGCGTCTGTGCCATCGTCGTCCTCGCGTCGGCTCCTGGGACTATCATACCCGATCCGCGAGGGGGCCGAAGCTCATGGGTGCAGGGCTTATCCCCTGGCCCGGGTGGGGGGGGGCCGGCGTGGGTCGTGACGGTCCGCCGTCATCTGATTTCAGTGGCGCTGTACTTCTCTCAGGCGTTGCCCGCCAATGTATTCGGTAGGGAATTTCACCAGGCAGCCGGCGCAAATTGATTTGACCAGGTTCTGTTCCTGGGCTAGGTTTGGGTGTCAAGTCTGTGGTCGGGAGACCGAAGGACCGAAGGACCGAAGGACCGAAGGACCGAAGGACCAGCCACCGGTGGGCGTTTTGCGAGGGCGCCCTCAGAGGCCGGCAATTGAGTTATTTAAGCGAGAGGGTTAATAGCCAGGTGTGCCGGTGCACCGGCATAGGGCTTGGTCATAGGCATGGATCAGGAGGCGCCTGACGCAGCGCGGTTGGACCTGGAGGCGCGCGGGACCCACCGGTCAGGCGCCGGTTCGGCTATGTATGCGAATTAGCGGAGCAGATCCAGGCCGAACAGGCGACCAGATTACCCCGGCGCGATGCCTGCGGGCGCGGGTCCCGTGGGCGTCGCGCCTGTAAATGACCCAAAAGGCTTTCCCCCTCCCTCCAGTCAATGATGGCTCGCCCGGTGATAACACCGGTCGAGCCATCTTGGCATTTTACCCCTTCGCACCGGGTCCCGGTGGTCATGCCGTGTGCATATCGACGGGCGTCACGAACCTATCAAGCGAGACATTGCCTCGGCCACCCCCCTTCTGGTCTCATCGTGTTTGCTGCCGGCCCTGCCGCGCCCACGAGCCCGCCGGGCTCAGAACAGGTCGCCGCCGGAGATTGCCCAGCGACCCGGCCGGCCATAGATCGGGCGGATGCTGAGTGTGTATTTCTTGACCTCTCTGGCCCCGCCCGTTTCCAGTTCGATCTCACAGGGTACACGAAGGGCACCGGTTTCTGGCGGCGCCGGCGTCGGCTGGCCGATCGAGACGATCCGTACGAAGTGGGTACTGTCGAACTTCTGACGGATCCACGCCCCCGAAAAACCGCCAGCCACCTTTCCTGCCCTGGGGTAATCCTTGGCGATCAGTGCCTCGAACAACTGGCGGGCGACGCTGACGGCGATCTGTTCCCTGCTTAGATCACCCCTGGCCAGGCCGACGTCTTCGACCGTCTGATCGACGCGCATGACGTCGTCAGGGATCACCAGCGTGAACGCGTTGGGATCGACGGCGTCGTTGTAGGCCAGGTACTTCAGACGAAGCGTCAGGTCGTGCCTGTCGGCCTTGAGGCGATACTTGGCGAACTCTTGCAGGAGCTTGGTCTCGGGGTCGACCTTGTACACCTCCCGATACTTCCCCCCTTCGCCCGAGGTCACGGTCAGCGTAATGGGCTCGCCTCCGGCGGCCGGCTCGGTCGTCTCAATGCCCGCCTTTCCCTGGGCCCGCGCTTCGTAGAGGCGCTCGACCAAAAGTCGGGGGTTGAACAACATAACCCTCTCGTCAGAGCGGAAACGCCGAAGCATGTCCTTCTCGCGGACAACCACGGCAGACTTCTTCCGCTTGAACCAGATCTCCCCCTTGTCATCTTGCCAGGCTACGGTCTTCGGCCCGTCGAAGGGCGTGTTCGGGAAATCCATCCGCAAGCGAAGCAGCTCGCCGTATTCATCGAATTGTGCCCACAGTTCGCCCAGGCCGCTCCCGGCGGGTTCAAACTCGACGTGGATGGCTCGAACGCCGCGGTTGGCCTCGATGGTCTGCTCGAGCGCATAGGCCGGTGCAGCGGATCCGTCGAAGACGATGGGAAAGAGTGCCGCAACAGCGACGACCGCCGCGGCGGCGGCACCAAGTTTCGTCCAATGGCTTCTCATGATCATTCTCCAAACGTTCGCCCGCCCCGCGTCAGACGCCCGCGCCTGCGCTTGAGCCAGCGCGGCCGAGGCGTCGGCGAGAATACGCTCGTCCGTGGCGGGACTCGTGGTTAAACGATGTTTCTCGATTGACCGTTCTATGTCGTCTGCGGAGTTCATGACGTCACTCCTGTGTTCAGCAGCGATCGGAGCTTCTCGAGTCCGTAGCGATAACGGCTTTGCACCGTGTTGATCGAGACCTCCTGGTGCCGGGCGATCTGGTTGAATCTCATGCCGCCGTGCAGATGCAGCGTGATCGCCTCGCGTTGTTCATCCGGCAGTTCGGCGAGCGCCCGGTACAGCCTCTGGG
>CAYOGX010000675.1:0-3720 GCA_964403235.1 uncultured Planctomycetales bacterium
CGCCGACGAAAGGACGGTACGCTGGCCGTTCCACTTGCCGCCGTTCTTGACCGCCGTGTCGTACGCGAGCATCTTGTAGTCGTTGCGACCAACGCTCTTGCCGACACGACCGGAGATCGTCCGGGCCTTGCCGACCGTGCGGCGGTTGCTGCGGATCTCGGACTTGAGCGACTTGGCCTCAGCCTCGTCCTCGTCCTCCATCTTCGCCTCCGCGTCCTCGTCGTCCATCTCGGGCTCGCCGGCCATCTCGGGCTCGCCGGCCATCTCGTCAATGACGACATCGTCGGCGGCGGGATCGAACGAGATCACGACGGTCTTTTTCGACCACGCCTTCTCCACGTCGTCGATGCTGTAGGACTTGCCGCCGGGGAACGTGAAATCCCCGATCATCTCGTCCTCGGCCCACGACTTGAACTCGCTGAACGTCTTGCCCCCGAACCCGCTCTTGCGGGCCTGCTTGATGAGGGCGCTAAATGCTTTCTGGTTCATCGCTGGAACCTCCCTGTTGAGTGCATGTGACAACACACACCGCAGGGCATCCGCGATAGGTCCGCAGGGCGTAGCCGATAGGACCGCAGGAGAACGCCGATTGGCTATCCAAATGGGCGTCGGGGCTCACACCCCGCACGCGCCCAAGCCTATCGCCGCCGCTAGGCAACGACGGGAGTATACCACGTCCGGGTCATGTTCGCAAGAACACGCCCCGACCAACCACGAGCGACCGCGTTGGCCGGTTCACACTGAACACCTTGCCCGCCTCAACGCTCAGGGTACGCGAACGCACGCCCTCCGTGATCGCCTTGATCGGCTCCGCGTCCACAATCGAGCCCTGGCACGACACGTTGCACGGGATCGCCGTGAACGACAGCTCGAACCATTCCGCCTCGCGGATCACCCGCTGCACCCGGTCGCCGTACCGCTTCCGCTCACCCTCGGTCGGTGCCGACACCTTGAGCGGCTTGAAGCCGATGGACACGCCGATCTGCCCAGACTTCCGGGCGATCTCCTTCACCGCCGCCGCGACGGGGTTGTCATACAGCCCGATCCGAACCCGCCACCCGCGCTGCTCCCCACGCTCGGGGTACGCGCCGATGGAACGGATAAAGCCCGCCGCCTTGTCGATGCCGTACTCGTGGTCCACAAACACCTGTTTGTTGCGGAGCATGTACGCCTTGTCCAGACCGGACGGCATGACCACCTCGTCCTCTAGGTCGATGTCGTCCGTGGTGGCAATCGCCACGATGTCGTTCTTGTCCTGCCCCTCGTCAAGCGTCGCGTCCTTGCAAACGGTGCCGAGGATGCCGAACTCGTCGGCCCCCTTCGTGTACGGGTGGGACTTGAGATTGGCTAGCAGCCTCTGTGCGTGGCTCATTCGTCCACCTCCTCGATGACGATTGTGCATCGGCAGTTGGGCCGTGCCGGTGGGTAATACACGTCCCGCGTGATCTTCTCGCCTCGGATGACCTCATTCGCCCTCGCGTATGGTTCTCCGATCTTCTTTGGCGATCGGGACGCGATCTCCTGGTGCGCCAGCGTCGCCCCCGGCGCGTTCTTCCAGCGGGTTTGCGTGACACCCGCCGCCTTCCACGCCGTGTATTTTGCCCCATGCGACACCTCCGAAAGCTCGGTGCGTGCGATCATCTCCGCACGGTACTTGGGTAGCCCGGCGTTCTGGATCTCCCTCTGAACGTCCGGGACTGAAAGCCCCTGCTCGATACCACGCTCGGTCGCCGCCCGGATAGACTCGCGTGTCGTCGCGTTGATGTCCGAGGCAACACGCGAAACGTGCGACTCGAGGAACGCGAGCGCGTCGCGGTCCACAATCTCGAACACGTCGTCGGACAGCTCCAGGGACCGCCTCACGGTGTCCGTGACGACCGACACGGCGGGCGTGAGCTGGTCCAGCATCTCCGACCGGATCTGCTCCACAAGCTCGTCTACGTCCGCTGTGCCGCCCTCGGTGAACGCCTGGACGTACTCGTCCTGGAGGTCCTGGAGCGCGTCCTCCATTGCGTCCTGTGCATCGTCCCCGAACCGATCAAACACCTCTTCCAGAAGCGGGTCCGCCGCCGCGATGTCGCCAGAGTCGACCGCCTTCGTGCAGCACCCGCACGGCTTGTAGCGGTCGGGAAGTGTCTTGTCCGCGATCGCGCGAACGTCGTGCGCAAACGCCGCCCGCTTTGCTCTTGCGGCTTTCTCCTCGTCGCTCGCCAGCCCTGAACCCTCGACAAGCGAACGGAAGATCGCGTCGATCTTTTCGGGCGGGATGCCGGGGAACGCCGCCGTAGCGATGCTTCGGGCCGCGTCGGTCGTCAGCTCGCCGAGCGTGACCTTGGCGGCAAGGTCCACGAGCTGCGCGATCTGGGCACCGTTGAGCGCCGTTTCCTCGATTTTCTGCACAGGTCCCTCCGGTGCTGCCTCGGGCTTTGTTTCGGGCTCGTCCGCGTCCTCGCGCGTATCCACCACCCGCTCGGGACCACCGCCCACAGACCCGCCAAACAACGCAAGCGGATCCGGGGCGGCGGGCGACGCGACGAAAGTGGGATCGTCCGCGTCCTTGTTCCCCTCCACACGCCCGTAGCCAAGCTCCGTGCGCGCATCGTTGATGCTCAAGATCCCCGACTGCCTCAGCGACACCACCCGCGTGGTCAGGCTCTCAACGTCCGAGACGACCGGGTCGTCGTACACAAGGCAATACTCGTCCGGGTCAAACCCGAACAGGTCCGCCAAGTATTGCGTGAGCTCAGCCGCGTCGCGCGCCAGCCTGGGCCGGATCGCGGAACCCATGTATTGCTCGGAGTACCCCACCACGGCGCTCGCGTAGGTCGATGCGTTGGAGTCCGCCATGCTCTCCGTGTGCCCGAACGCCTGCCGGATGCGGCGCTCGTACCGCTCGATCTGCTCGTTGGTCTGAAGGTCCTTGGGGTTCCACGACAGCGGCTCGAGGCTCAGCTCGCCAGCGCGGGCAACGTGGATGCGTGCACCCGACTGCGGCCCGCCCCTCGCGTTGAACTCGCGGCCAACCATACGCACCTGGTCCTCGGTCGCGTCGCTCGGGATCGTCGCGATAGCGGCGGGCATGTACCCGCGATCGGCCATCGTCTTGTCGTGCATAAGCACGGACACCAACAGATCCGCCTCCGCGAGCACGGCCTGAAGCGGCCCGATACCGGCGTAGGGGTTGTACGGCGATACCGTGTGGCGGAAATACAGCACGTCCTCGGGCTCGAGGGTCACGGCCTCGCGTTCGTTGCGACCGTAGAGGAACCCCACGATCCCGCCGTCGCCGCCGTCCGCCGTGTCGAGCAGGATCTCCGTGTATTGCGACAGGAGCGGGTTGAGCGAGATCGGCAGCCCCGACCGCTCCGACCACCCGACGAGGTTGTACGCCTTGCCCGTCATCTCCTTCATGAAGAACCGCAACCACGACCACTGGAGCCCGTTCATGTCGGGGCTCGGGTCACGGAGCAACGTGAGCGCCGGGTGCTGCTGGACGATCTCCATGTCGTCTTGTCCCGACGCGAACTCGGCAACGGCCTTGCCCGCCAACCCGGACTCCATGTACGCGCGCAGCGACTTGCGGACGGGGTTGTTGGTTTCCTTCACCCTGCGGTACATGCGGAGCGGTTGGGACGAGCACACCGATGCGTTCGTGTCCGCACACTGGTACACCACGCCGACCGCGCGTTCCATCGCCTCGATCGAGGGGATGTCGCGGGG